>JACRCY010000146.1 GCA_016218785.1 Deltaproteobacteria bacterium | reverse complement strand
GCCCGTCGCCGTGGGCGACCGGCGCGGGCGGGCTCGCGGCGGGGCGGTCGGTGGCCGCCGCGCCCGCGGCACCCGCGGGCGCGCGGACCGGCTCGGGCGACTCGGCCGTCAGCTCCGGCTTCTCCTCCGGGTGCGGGGCCGCGCCGGCCGTGGGGCGCCCCACCGGCTCGGGTGTCGCCGCGGGACATGCGGCCGTCGCGCCCCCAGCGGGCGGCGGGGGCGGCGGCGGCGCGGGGGCGTAGCGGGCCCTGATGTGGGGGCGGCTCTCAGCGCCGCCGCCCGGCGCCGCGCCTGCCGTGGGGCGTTTGCTCGACCCCGGCACATCCGGCGGCGTGGGGACCTTCGTTCCGGGGGTGGCGGGCGGGTTGGCGCCCTCATTGCCTAGCGTCTTGCGCATGGTATGGAACACCTGGTTGCAAATGGTCTGGAGCGTCTTCAGCACGCCTTCCCCGCTCGCCGCACAGGCGAGGTGCACCGGGTAGCGCTTCTGCTCGTTGAGGGCCGCGTCGAGCTCCTCGGGGCTGAGCACGTCGGGGAGGTCGCGCTTGTTGTACTGCAGCACCAGGGGGAGGCTGTCCGGCGGGACCCCCAGCTCGCCGAGGTTCTCGCGCAGGTTCTCGAGGCTCTCGAGGTTGGCCTCGAGCATCGACCGCTGCGAGTCGGCGACGAAAACGACGCCGTCGACGTCCTTCAGCACCATCTTGCGCGTGCGGTTGTACTTCACCTGGCCGGGCACGGTGAAGAGCTTGAACTGCACGTTGATGCCGCGGATCTGGCCCACGTCCAGCGGCATGAAATCGAAGAAGATCGTGCGGTCGCCCTCGGTAGCGAGCGACATGAGCTGCTTGGCGTACGGGCTCTTCCTGTTCACCTGTTGCAGGTTGGTCGTCTTCCCGCATAGGCCCGGGCCGTAGTAGACGATCTTCGCGACGATGAACTTCGCTTTGGCGTCGATATGCGTCATCTACTGCTCCTCGCCTTCCCCGTCGGAGAGGACGTATCTAACCTCGGCCAGGACGCCGCCGAGGGAGCGGCGGAGCTGACCCAGCGCCTCGGCTGACTCGCGACACTCGCGCCACAGCCGGCGCTGCGTCTCGGCGTGGCGCTGGATCTCGTGATCGATCCGGGCCAGCTCGCCGTCGGCCGCCTCCCGCGCCGCGTGCAGCGCGAGGATCTTCTGCTTCACCGCCTCGAACTCCTGGAGCACCGCGGCGGCCTTGGCCCGCGCCCGCTCCACGCTCTCGGCCACGTCCGCGGCCTCGGCGCGGGTGACCTCGAGCTGCCGCTGGGCCTGGAGGTGGGTCTGGCGCAGCTCCTCCTGCGCCACCGCCTCCTCGCGCAGCAGCCGCTCCAGGTCGTCCACCTGGCGCTCCAGGATCCGGCGCCGCTCGCGCTGCGCCAGCGTCTGCTCGACGCCGTCCCGGCGCTGAGCCGCCGCCCGCAGCGCGTCGAGGTCGATGACGTTGTCGTGTGCCACCCGGCCCTCCCGCTAGGGATTCGTCGCCACGCGTTGACTGTAGGCGCCCACCTCGAGGATGGAGCGGCGGATCTCCTCGATCGCCTTCTTCGACTCCTCGAGCTCCAGCCGCAGCGCCTCGCTGGTCTCCGTGCTCACCCCGAGATCTCCCTCGAGCCCGCGGACCCGCGCGGCGAGCTGGTCACGCTGCAGCGCCGCGTCCTCGAGGCGCGTGCGCAGCTCGCCGACGGCGGCCATGGCACGGCCGAACTGGGTCTCGAGGCAGCGCGCCTCCTCGACCGCGTCGTCGCGCTCCGCGGCCAGGCGGCGCTCGTGCTGCTCCTGCCGCCGCAGCTGGTCCTCCAACTCGGCGCGCCTGGCGTCGCCCTGCTCCAGGCGCTCGGCCATGAGGCGCCGCTCCTGCTGCAGGTGCTGCACCTCGCGCCGGATGTCGTCGGCGACGCTCTCCTCCTCCTGCAGCCGCAGGAGGCGCGCCTGGAGCTCGTCGCGCTCCTGGGCCGCGGCCACGGCGGCGGCCCGGGCCTGCTCGAGCGCCTTCTCCAGCTCCTCGTTCACCGACATCACGCGCACCAGCTGCGCCTCGAGGTCGTGCAGCATCTGGGCCACGCCGGTGACCGTGTCCTTGAGGCCGCGGGCGGCCGTGGGCGCCGCCTCCTCGGCTCCCCCGCGCTCGGCACCGCCAGCGCGCGGCCGGTCCAGCGTCATCCCGAGGATGTCCTTGATGTCCATCGGGCCTTCCTTGTCTTTCTTGCTCATGCCGCCCTCACAGTGTCTTCGTCGCCTTGGCGACCACCAGCTGGATGGCCGCGCGGATGGTCTCCATCACTCCCGTGCCGACGGTGGCCACCGCCTCGAAGTCCGGCACGTTGTGCTTGTTGAGCTCGCGGCGCAGGTCCTCGAGCGGGGTCAACGGGTTGAGGTCGCGCTTGTTGTACTGGATGACGTGGGGGAGCTCGCTCAGGGTCAGCTTCATCTCCGCCAGGTTCTCCTGGAGGTTGAGGAAGCTGTCGACGTTGGCCTCGAACCGGTCGGTCTGCGAGTCGGCCACGAAGACCAGGCCGTCGACGTCCTTGAGGATCGCCTTGCGGCTCAGGTTGTAGAAGGACTGGCCCGGGACCGTGTAGAAGTTGAAGCGCGTATCCATGCCCTTGATCTTGCCGAGCGCCATGGGCACGAAGTCGAAGAACAGCGTCCGGTCCGTCTGCGTGGCCAGAGACATCATCTTGCCCCGCAGCTTCGGATCGGTCTTCTCGTAGAGGTACTTGAGGTTGGTCGTCTTCCCCCCCATCCCCGTCCCGTAGTAGACGATCTTGAGGTGAATCAGCCGCTTCTTGACGTCGACGTATGGCATCGGGTCGTGGGGCTCTCTCAGCTCTTCATCGCGCCAGTCGCCGGCGCTCGAACCTGGTGCGCAGGCGGTTCGTCATGGACTCCAGCTGTCGTAGCGCCTCGCGTGAGGCGGTGAGCTCGGCGGTCTGGTCACGGACCTCCCGCTCGAGCGTGGCCAGCGCCGTGCGCCGCTTGGCCAGGCGCTGCTCGGTCTCGTGGAGCGCCGTCGCGTAGAGGTCGCGCTGGCTGAGCAGTCGGGCGCGCAGGGCGCCGCTCGCGGTCAGCCACCGCTCCAGCTCCCCGTGGGCGGCGCGGTTGCGCTGCAGCTCCTGGTCCAGCTCGGCCTGCTCGGCGCGCACGGTCCGGAGCTGGGCCTGCCGGGCCTGCATCTCGTGACGCGTCTCCTCGAGACGACCCGCGAGGCGCTCCAGGGCGGCCAGCAGGGCCTCCGTGGCGTCCACCCTCGCCTCGGCCGCGGACGCGCCGGCCGGTCGGTGCAACGCGCCGGGGAGCGGGGTGATCGGCGCGGGGGGCGTGGCGGCCG
>JACRCY010000156.1 GCA_016218785.1 Deltaproteobacteria bacterium | reverse complement strand
GCGCTAACAAGTTGCCGGAAATGACCAGGCACCTATGGCACTCAACCCCCTCGGAGAGGCTGATTCTTGGGGTGAGAAAGTCACTGCGCGAACAGTTACCCCATGACTCTTCATCCCTTGGCCACAGCGCGAATAGCTCTGCTGCGTGGGGAGGGCCCCCAGGCGCGCGCCGCGCGGGGAGGGCCCCCAGACGCGCGCCGGGCGGGGAGAGCCCCCGCACGCCTGGAACCCGGGGCCCGGGAAGGTTTCCTAGTCGTCGTGCGTAGATCGCGAGGCAGCCGCTGTGCGTCTCTCAGAGACCGCGGCGGCGACGCTGCCCGGTAGCTGGCCGTCGTTTGACTCGCGCGCCCCCGTCGCCTATCTTTGGGCGCCACCTGGAGAATACATGCGCTCGACCGTCCTCGTTTCGGCGCTCGTCTTCCTCATCTCCACCCCCGTGCTCGACCCCGCAGCAGCGCGCGCCGCGCCGGGCGAGCCGCGCGTCAGGGCCCCGGCCAAGGCCGCGCGCCCGACCCTGTCGCGCCGCAACACCATTCCGCTCTCCGAGATCAAGCCGGGCATGGAGGGGTACGGCTTGACGGTCTTCGAGGGGACGAAGGTCGAGAGGTTCCACGTCCGCGTCGTCGGCATCCTGAAGAAGATGCTGCCGCGGCAGGACATCGTTCTCTTCCGCAGCGACGATCCCCGGCTCAAGCACTCCGGCATCGTCCGGGGCATGAGCGGTAGCCCCGTCTACCTGAACGGCAGGCTGGCAGGCGCCGTGGCCTACGGCTGGCCCTTCTCGAAGGACCCCATCGGCGGCATCACGCCGATCGAGTACATGATGCAGGTCGGCGACCGTCCGCTGCGCGGCCGCGACCAGACCCCGTTCGCCCAGGCCGACACCGAGGTGTCGCGGCAGCTCCTGGCGCGGGCGTTCGGCCTCGGCCCCGACGGCCGGCCGACGGGCGCGACCCCCAAGGCCGCGCCCGCCGCGGCCGCTCCGGGTCCCGGCATGCAGCGCGTCGGCATCCCCCTCAACCTGACCGGCTTCCACCCGCGCACCGTCGAGGAGCTGCGCAAGACCTTCGCCCCGTTCGGGCTCGAGCCGATGCAGGGCACCGGCGGCGGCGAGGAGGGAGTCGGCCCCGCGAAGTTCGAGAACGGCGGCTCCATCGGCGTCGCGCTGGTTCGCGGCGACATGTCAGCGGTCGGCACCGGCACGGTCACCCACGTCGAGGGGAACACGGTGCTGGCGTTCGGCCACCCCATGTTCGGCGTGGGCGAATGGTACCTGCCGGTGATGACGGCCCGCGTGCACACCTTCATGCCGTCGATCGCCGCGTCGTTCAAGATGTCCTCGCCCCTGGTCGAGGCCGGCGCCCTGGTGATGGATCGCCAGGCGGCCATCGTGGCCGACATGGGCCAGCGCGTCGACATGATCCCCATCGAGGTGACCATCAACGCCGGCGCGCAGCCGACCCGCGTCTTCAAGGCCGAGGTGGCGCGCCACAAGTTCCTGACGCCGATGCTGGCCGGCGCCGTGGTGATGAGCGCCGGCATGGAGGCCGCGCCCGACCTCGCCACCGCCGTCGTCAACGTCGACTCGATGGTGAAGATCAAGGGGTACGACGCGCTGCACTTCCACGACCGCCTCTTCACCATCGACGGCATGAGCCCGCGCATCCTCGCCTTCTCGGGCGCGTTCCGCGCGATGCACGAGATCCTGTTCAACCCGTTCGAGAAGGTCGCCATCGAGAAGCTGACCTTCAAGGTCAACATCGCCTACGGCCCCGACGCCGCCGAGATGATCGCGCTGCGGGTCGACTCCCTCGAGGTCGACCCCGGCCAGAAGGTCAACCTCTACGTGACCCTCCGCCAGTACCAGGGCAGCGAGTACGTGGTGACCGTGCCGTTCGAGGTCCCGAAGGAGTACGCGGGCCAGAACCTGTGGGTCGAGCTGGTCCCCGGCAACTTCGCGCGGCCGCCGCTGGCCATGCCGGAGACGCTGCGCGGCATCCTGGAGAACCTCCGCAAGCCGCCCTATCCGAGCGACACCTTCGTCATCAGCCTGATGAAGCCCTCGGACGGCGTGTCGTATCGCGGTCGGCTCATGCCGGAGCTGCCGCCCTCGGCCATCGACACCATGCGCCAGACCACCTCGCTCCGGCGCGTCGACAGCTTCCGCTCCGTGACCCAGATCGTCCGCCCGGCCGGGCGGGTGGTGGTGGGCCGCCAGAGCATCACCTTCAAGGTAAAGGATCTGCCATGACCCCGCGCACGCTCGTAGCCGGCTCCGCGCTCGTCGCGGTCCTCTGCACCGCCGCCGCCGCCGTCGCCGGCGGCACCAAGTCGCTGCGCTACACCACCTACCGGGAGTTCGACGACGCCGAGACCAAGGGCGTGCTGATCTCGTCGCTCGGCGAGCTGTCGGCGGGCTTCGCCAGCCGCAAGGTCGACCTGAAGGTGCCGTTCGTGCGCTCGTCGGTGACCGCGCCCGACGGCACGATCTACCTCGGCACCGGCGACCAGGGCGAGCTGTGGGCCTACGCCCAGAAGGGGGGCCTGCGCAAGATCGCCAAGATCGACACCCCGGTGATCTCGACGCTGGCCTTCGGCCCCGACGGCAAGGTCTACTGCGGCACCATCGCCGACGGCCGCGTGGTCGCGGTCGACCCGAAGGGCGGCTCCTGGAAGCAGGTGGTGCAGCTCGGCAAGAAGGGGGAGGGGCACGTCTGGGCGCTGGCCTGGGACGCGAGCCGCAAGGTCCTCTGGGCCGGCACCGGCCCCAAGGGCGAGCTCTACGCCATCGAGAACGGCGCGGCCAAGCTGGTCTGGACCTCCACCGAGAAGCACCTCCTCGCGGTGCAGGTGGCGAACGACGGCTCCGGCGCGCTCTACGTCGGCTCGGGCGAGCGCGCCAACCTCTACCGCGTGGAGAAGGACGGCCGAGCGCGCGTGCTGCACGCCTTCGCCGCCGACGAGATCCACGCCATCTTCGAGAAGAACGGCTCGCTCTTCATCGCCGTCAACGAGTTCTCGGGCGGCGCCGCCCCCCTCGGCGGCGGCGGCACCCGCATCACCATCGGGCCGTCGACGCCGTCGGTGCCGGCCAAGGCGCCGCTGCCGCGGATGGGCACGCGCGCCGGCAAGGGCGCCGTCTACCGCTGGGACCCCGACGGCCGCATCGACCAGCTCTACGCCGCGCCCGACACCTGGCTGGCGGGCGTCGTCGTCGAGGCGAACGGCGAGGTCATGGCCGCCGCCGGCGGTCAGGGGCGGGTCTACCGCATCCGCACCGACCGCACCGTCCTCACCGCCTACGAGTTCCCGGAGCGGCAGGTCCTGGTCATGGAGCTGCGCGGCCCGGTCAAGCTCTTCGGCACCGGCGATCAGGGCGTCCTCCACCTGCTCGAGGCGGGGCCGCCCAAGGTCTCCATGTTCACCGCCAAGGTCTTCGACGCCACCTTCCCGACGCGCTTCGGCGGCCTGCGCTGGAGCGGCGCGGGCAAGATCACGTTCGAGACGCGCACCGGCAACACCGCCAAGCCCGATAAGACCTGGAGCGGCTGGGGCAAGCTCGACGGCGTGGTCAACCTGGGCGAGATCGGCAGCGGCCGCGTCCGCACCGGCGACGCCCGCTACCTCCAGTGGCGCGTCAGCTTCGGCACCGAGCGGGCCGTGCTGCGCCACCTGACCGTCTACTACCTGCAGCAGAACCAGCGCCCGCGCCTGACCGAGGTGACCATCGGCGACGCGGTCGCCGCCCCGGGCGGGTTCGGCGGCTTCGGCGGCGGCTTCGGCGCAGCCCCCGGCGCGGTCCGCCCGCCCAAGTCGACGCTCGTCAAGATCCGCTGGAAGGTGGAGAACCCCGACGGCGACACGCTGAACTATCGCCTCTTCGTGCGCGAGGAGAAGGACCCCGTGTGGAAGCCGCTCGGCGGCCCCGAGCCGATGCTGGGCAAGGTCGAGTTCGACTGGCAGACCGAGGCGATCCCCGACGGGCACTACCTGGCCAAGGTGGTCGTCAGCGACGAGCCGTCCAACCCCAAGGACCGCGCCCTCACCCACGAGCTCGTCTCCGCGGCGCCGTTCCTCGTCGACAACCGCAAGCCCGAGATCACCGGCCTCGAGGTGCGCTACCCGTTCCTGGCCGGCCGCGCCCGCGACAGCTACAGCGTGCTCACGGAGCTCGCCTACTCGATCGACGGCGGCGACTGGGTCCCCTTCTACCCGGCCGACGGCATCTTCGACGGGACCGCCAAGACCTTCTCGGTCCGCCTCCCCGACTCCCTCCTCCCCGGGCAGCACACGGTGGCCGTCCGCACCGCCGACGAGGCCCACAACATCGGCGTCGCGCAGGTCACTTTCCGCATCGGCAAGTAGCCCACCGCCCCCTCCCGGCCGCGCGTCGGTGCGGCGGCATTCCCGCGCCCCTCGACGCTGGCTGCGAACGGCACCGCACATCATCTTGGTATTCCAGGCGTTTCTTGCACCGGGAATATTTTGCGGGCGGGCGCGTCCAAGCGTCGTACACTCGCCGCCGGCACGGGCCGCGCGGCCCGGGGAGGCTTCACATGAATCGACTAGCATTGGGGTTCGTGGTAGCGGCGAGCGCGTTCGCGCTGGCGACGGCGGGCTGCGGCGGCGGCGCCAAGACGCGGCAGGTGTCGGCCCAGCTGAAGCTGCGGGGCACGTACACGAACAGCTTCGGCAAGGTGGTCAACCCGCGCGCCGTGGACGTGATCAAGGCGCAGCTCAAGGGGCGCGCGGCGCTCCGCGCGCAGAAGTCGCCGGCGTGGGCCAAGCAGCTCGC
>JACRCY010000140.1 GCA_016218785.1 Deltaproteobacteria bacterium | reverse complement strand
GGCCGCGCCCGTACCAGGCGCAGGATGGCCTCGCGCACGGGCGGCGTGCCGGCGCCCTTGCGACGGGCGTGCAGCCTGAGGTTGGGCCGGAAGAAGGACCCGCGCACCACCAGCGGATCGACCATGGCGAGCTGCAGGGCCACGTCGCGCGTGACCTCGGCCGTGGCGGTGGCCGTCAGCGCGAGGACCGGCACCCGGCCGCAGCGCGCCTTGAGCCCGGCGAGGTTGCGGTAGGCCGGCCGGAAGTCGTGGCCCCACTGGCTGATGCAGTGGGCCTCGTCCACGGCGACCAGCGACAGCCGCACCCCGTCGAGCGCCGCGCCCACCGACGCCTCCAGGCCCTCGGGCGCGGCATAGCACAGCTCGTAGACGCCGTTCCGGAGGTCCTGGATGCGGCGGCGCCGCTCCTCCGGCGCGAGGGACGAGTTGACGAAGGTGGCCCGCAGTCCCGCCGCGGTGAGCGCGTCCACCTGGTCCTTCATGAGCGAGATGAGGGGCGAGACCACGAGGGTGGTCCCCCCGAGCAACCGCGCCGGGAGCTGGAAGCAGAGCGACTTGCCCGCGCCCGTCGGCATGACGGCCACGCAGTCGCGGCCGGCCAGCACGCCGTCGATCACCTGCTCCTGCCCGGGCCGGAACGAGTCGAAGCCGAAGGTTTGCTTGAGTGCCGCCCGGAGCGCCGCACCCGCGTGCGGCGGCCCGGGCGCTGCCGGGGCAGCGTCGAACACCACCGGTTCCGGCCCAGGCGCGAGCTGTCCTCCAACCGCGCGCGGCTCCGCCGCCAGCGCCGCCGCGAGTCGCCGCAGGGTCACCACCAACTCAGCGGAGAACGCGTCGGGCCGCTCGCGGTAGCGCCGCCGCAGGTCGACGAGCCGCTCGGCGCACGCGCGGCGCACCACCGGATCGGCCTGGTCGCCCGCGTCCCACGCGCGCGTCAGGTGCTCGACATCCCGCTGCAGATCGGAGCTCACGGCGAGGAGCATGGTAGCCCACCTCGCGGGCAGTGCGAAGCCGCGCGCCGTCTCGAGACCTCGACCAAGCACGCCGCGTGCCAGCGCCCGCGTGCTTCATCCCGCCAACATCACTCGCCCGACGCCGCCACCGCGTGTCCGGGAATCCGGACGCGTCCGGATATCCGGCCGGCCACGCGGCGCGCGCTCCCGACCAACCGCCGGAAACCACGCCGCCGGCCCGTTGGCACGCCCCGCGCACACCCGGGGCGTCGTGGACCTCGCTCCAGCGCACGCCGCGCCCCGCGCGGGCGCTACCTTCCTGCCCTCCGGCTCCTACCGCCGCCGGGAGCCCGAGGCGACCCTGTTGTACCGCCTCGTGGCCGAGGAGCTCGACGGGCTCGAGGCCGACCTCGCGGCCGCGAGCCCCTACGGCAGCGGCCTGCCCCGTCACGTCGCGAAGGAGCTGCGCGCCTACCTCGATTGTGGACGACTAGAACGGGGCTTCGCGAGGGTCGTTTGTCGGCGCTGCCGGGCCGAGCACCTCGTGACGTTCTCGTGCCACGGCCGAGCCGTCTGCCCCTCGTGTTCGTCGCGGCGCATGCACGACTCGGCCGCACACTTGGTTGATCGAGTCATCCCGCGCGTGCCCGTGCGGCAGTTTGTCGTCACCTTCGCACCGCGCGTGCGCTACCACCTCGCCGCTGACCCGCGCCTTGCCTCTGCCGCCCTCACCCAGGTGCTGCGAGTCATCTTCGCGTTCCACCGGCGCCGCGCCCGCGCACGCGGCGCGCAGCCGGCGCGAGCCAACTCGACCGGCGCTGTGACCATGGTGCAGCGCTTCAATAGTGCATTGGCGCTTTCGTTGCACTACCACGTGCTCGCGGCCGACGGTGTGTTCCTCCGGCCCTGGTACGACCTCGCCGCGCGGCCGACCTTCCTCGAGCTGCCGGAGCCGACCGACGACGAGATCGCCGTGCTGCTCGACCAGATGATCCGCCGCGTGACCGACCTCCTGCGCCGCCACGGCCGCCTCGACGACGAGGCGATCGACGAGGAGCCCCAGCAACTGCTGCTCTTCGCCGCGCACTCGCCCGTGGCCCGGCGCAGCCCGCCCGGCGATGAGGAGCTGCCGCCGCTCTGTGCGCGCCGCCACGGGTTCTCCCTGCACGCAGGCCGCGCCGTGCACGCGAACGACCGGGAAGGGCTCGAGCGGCTCGCTGCCTACGCCCTGCGTCCGCCACTCGCGCAGGGGCGCCTGTCGCTCACCGACGATGGACAGGTGCTCTATCGGATGAAGCGGAGGTTCAGCGACGGGACCAGCACGATCACGTTCAGCCCCCGCGATTTCGTTGCCCGGCTCTGCGCCCTGGTGCCTCCGCCGCGGTTTCACGTCGTGAAGTACGCCGGCATCTTCAGTGCGCATGCCCGCGGTCGCTACGCCCTGACCGGACGGGGGCTGCACGACCACCCGCCCGACGCTGGAGGCATCGCTACACCCAGCGCTGCAGCGCCAGACGCCGCGCCGGTTCCGGTGCCGGCTGCCACGTCCCTGCCGCCCGCAGCGCCATGCCCGTCAGCAACGCTGGAGACGCCCAGCAGTTCGAATCCCGCAGTAGATCTGCACGAGCAACACGAGCACGACTCCAAGTACGAGTCCGACGCCGACCTCGTCGGCCCCGACGATCCCGCTCGCGCTCGCCGTCTCAGGTGGGCCGATCTTTTCCGCCGGG
>JACRCY010000139.1 GCA_016218785.1 Deltaproteobacteria bacterium | reverse complement strand
GAGCGAGAAGCTGCACTGGTCGCCCGCGGCCCGGTCCGCGCTGGCCGCGAACGCCTCGGGCGGTAGCGGTGGCAGCGGCAGCCGAGGCAAGGGCGGCAGTCCGGCAGGGAGACACGCGGCCGGCAGTCCGGCGAGGTCCGCGAGGCAGCTGCCGGAGAGCGAGAAGCTGCACTGGTCGCCCGCGGTCCGGCCCGTGCAGGCCGCCACCATCTCGCGCGGCAGCCACGGCGGCGGCAGCGGCGGGGCCGCCCCCGGGAGACCAGCGGCGGTCTCCCCGGGCGCGGCCGTGGACTTCGCAGCCTGGGTCGAGTCGCCGGCCACCGTCTCCTCGCCCGTCTGGGCGGCCGTGCCCGCGGCGTTGCCACAGCCGAGGAGCAGCCCTGCGACGAGCGGCCCGACGAGCCCTCCGAATGCACGCAATCTCATTGGTCACCTCCACTCACAGACAGGGTAGCTGGGGCATGTGTCCGGTTGACTAATCGACTGTGAAGAAGTGTTAAGCCGCCGCGGCGCGCTCCCGGCGGCTGCTATGATGGTGACCAATGACGCCGACCAATCAGGCCTCCAGCGACGAAGGCCTCATCCGCGTGCTGCTCGTCGAGGACGACCAGCGGCTGGCCACCCTGACGGCTCGCTACCTGGAGGGCCACGGGCTGGTCGTCACCGTGGTCGGCAACGGCACCCAGGGGCTCGCCGAGGCGTTGCGCGGTTCGTTCGACGTCGTCCTCCTCGACGTGATGCTGCCGGGCCGCGACGGCGTCGAGGTCTGCCGGGAGCTGCGCGCCCGACGGGACGTGCCGGTCATCATGGTGACGGCGCGCGGCGAGGAGGCCGACCGCGTCCTCGGGCTCGAGACGGGCGCGGACGACTACGTCATCAAGCCGTTCTCGTCGCGTGAGCTGCTGGCGCGAGTCCGCGCGGTGGTGCGACGCCGGCGCGGTCAAGCCGGCCCGGCCTCGCGTCCCGTGCAGGTCGGCGGCCTCGTCATCGACCCCGGCGCGCTGCGCGCGACGCTTCACGGACGCGCGCTCCTCCTCACGGCGCATGAGTTCGCACTCCTGCGCGTGCTCGCCGAGCGGGCTGGCCGGGTCCTCTCGCGCGAGCAGCTCCTCGACCTGGCGGGAGGCAGCGCCGAGGGCGCCTTCGACCGCTCGGTCGACGTCCACGTCTCGCGCCTGCGGCAGAAGCTCGGGGACGACCCGCGGAACCCGACGATCCTGAAGACCGTCCGTGGCACCGGGTACTTGCTCGCCACGGATGACGGGCTGCAGCGCGAGTGACCGAGACGGCCCCGGGTCGGACACTGCTGGGGTTGGCGACGAGCCTGGCGGTCATGGCCTGCGCCGGCGGCGGCGGCGCGCCGCCGGACGCCGCGCTGGCCCCTGACGGCCTCGACGGCGCGGTGGCCGCGGACGGTGGCGACGCCGCGCCACCGGCCCGCGACTGGGCCGCGTCCCCGCCCGTCGTCGAGGTGGACACGACCGAGGACGTCTACGCCCTCGGCGACGTCCACGGCGACTACGATCGCATGCTCGCGCTCCTGGCGGGCGCGGGCCTCGTCGAGCCGCTGACGCAGCCGGCCGACGCTCGCTGGCGCGCAGGCGCCGCCGTCCTCGTCTGTACGGGCGACCTCCTCGACAAGTGGCCCCAGGCCGTCGACGTCATCACCTACCTCGACGCCCTGGGTGCCGCGGCCGCGAGCGCCGGCGGCCGCGTCATCGTCATCATGGGCAACCACGAGGCGGAGTTCCTCGCGAACCCCGCCGATTCCAAGGTGGCCGAATTCGTGGCGGAGCTGGAGGGGCGGGGTCTCGCGCCCGCCGAGGTGGCCGCCGGCAAGGGCGCCGTCGGCCGCTTCCTCCGCGACTTGCCGTTCGCGGCGCGCGTGAACGAGTGGTTCTTCGTCCACGCCGGCAACACCGGGGGACGCACCCTCGGCGAGCTCGAGGGCGACCTCGTCACGGGAATCGACGCCGCAGGCTTCGGCGCCCCGGTGCTCGCGGCGTCGTCCTCGCTGCTGGAGGCCGAGCCCCCGTGGTGGGAGCTCGGCGGCCAGGATCCTGCGACGGTGCTCGCGGCCGCCGCCGCGGCGCTCGGGATCGTGCACCTCGTGCAGGGCCACAAACCCGGCGAGATCCAGTTCTCCGATGGCACCACGCGCCCCCGGGGCGTGGTGCACCAGAAGTTCGGGCGCATCTTCTTCATCGACGTCGGCATGAGCCGCGGCGTCGACTACACCACGGGCGCCCTGCTCCACATCCGCGGTGCCGGTTCCCAGGCCGCCGCCAGCGTCGTCTATCCCGACGGGACCGCGACGCCGTTGCCCTACTGACGGCGGGGAGGAAACGACCGCCGCCGCGGGCCGTGGGTCTAACGCCCGGGCGCAAACACCCGTGCACCCACCGCGCGCTCGAGCGCCAGCCACGCCGTGCGATGCTGCAGGAGCAGGGCGGCGTAGGCGCGTCGGTGGCGCAGCACCACGTCCTCGGCGGTCAGCAGCGTGACGAGGTCGACCTGTCCCCCGCGCATCGTCACTTCGAGCAGCCGCTCGTGCTCCGCGAGGGCGGGCAGCACCCGCTCCCGGAAGCGTACCAGCGCCGCGCGGTGCACCTCGAGCCGGGCCTGCGCCATGCCGATGTCCCGGCGCAGGTGGCTGAGCAGGGCGACCATCTTCTCGCGCTCCTCGCGCCGCTCGGCCTCCGCCACGCGGATGCCGCCGGTGTTCCAGTTGAAGATCGGCAGCGTGACCTCGACCCCGAGGTAGAGGTCGTGGTCGTACTTGTTGGAGGAGGGGTTGAACCGGTAGCGCGGCGCGGCGCTGAGCTGGAACCAGGGCAGGCGCTGGGCATACTCGCGCCGCACGGCCTGCTCGCGCTGCAGGTAGCGGGCCTTGGCCGCGCGGAGCGCCGGGCGCGCGGCCAGCGCCTGGTCTTCGAGCGCGCGCCCGTCGGGCGGCGTCGCGGGCGCGTCCTGGTCGGCCGGCGACGCCTGGAGCGCCACGGTCGCGTCGGGGGCGCCGACGAGAGCCTGGAGCGCCCGCACCGCGACCACCCGCTGGGCCTCGACATCGTCCCGCTCGCGCTCGACCTGGGTGAGCGCCAGGCTGACGAGGTTGAGATCGAGCCGCGTGGAGGCGCCCAGCTGGATGCGCTTGTGGACCAGCTCGATGATGCGCTGCCGCCGGGTCACCGCGCCCTCGAGGAGCCGGCCCTGCTCCTGCAGCTCGCGGAGCAGGGCGCAGGCCGCGCGCACCTCGGTGGCGAGCTGCCACTCGCGCTCGAAGATCTCCTGACGGACTTCCTGGAGGCGGGCCTCGGCCTGCCGCTTCCGCGCCGATCGC
The DNA here is from genome assembly GCA_016218785.1 of Deltaproteobacteria bacterium. Taxonomy (GTDB): domain Bacteria; phylum Myxococcota_A; class Polyangia; order JACRCY01; family JACRCY01; genus JACRCY01. The sequence goes on along the minus strand of JACRCY010000139.1, from coordinate 78 downwards.
TCCACGGGCTGCGGGGGCGACCACTGGAAGCCCACGCCGAAGCCGGGCCCCGCGTTGCCCCACTCCTGGAGGTGGAGG
>JACRCY010000152.1 GCA_016218785.1 Deltaproteobacteria bacterium | reverse complement strand
GCGCGGCGGCGTCGCGGGCCACCGCCACGATGCGCTCGCCGTAGAGGCGGCCGACGGTGGACTGGAGCTCGATCTGCAGCCCGCTCGCGCCGCGCGCGATGGTGACGAGCAGGTCTTCCTTGGCGCTGCGGCCAGCGCTGCGGCTCTCGGCCATGGGATCCTCGCGTTCGGGGTGAGGCCGCGGCCTCACATCTTCTTGAGCCCCTTGCGGACGAGGTCGAGCGCGGTGTCGACCTCCTTCAGGCTGATGTTGAGCGCCGGCCGGAAGCGGAGCGTGTTCTGGCCGCAGCCGAGCATGATGGCGCCGCCCTCGAAGATCGCGGCGCGCGCCTGGTCGCGCAGGTCGGGGGACGGCAGGTCGAAGGCGCACATCAGCCCGCGGCCGCGGACGTTGGCGACGAGGTCCGGGAGCTCCTTCTGCAGGTGCAGCATCTCGTCCATCAGGTGGTCGCCCGCCTTGATGACGTTGGTGAGGGTGTCCTCCTCGAACATGATCTCGAGGATCTGCTGCAGGCGCACGAAGTCGGTCAGGTTCGCGCCCCACGTCGAGCTGATGCGCGTCGGCTCGGCGAAGACGTTGTCCTGGACCTCCTCGATGCGGCGGCCGCACATGAACCCGCCCACCTGGGCCTTCTTGGAGAAGGCGAGCATGTCGGGCTCGACGCCGAAGTGGCCGTACGCCCACAGCTTGCCGGTGATGCCGAAGCCGCACTGCACCTCGTCGAAGATCAACATCGCCTCGCGCTCGTCGGCGACGCGGCGGAGGTCGCGGAGGAACTCGGCGCGGAAGTGGTTGTCGCCGCCCTCCCCCTGGATCGGCTCGATGATGATGGCGGCGATGTCGTCGGGGTAGCGGGCGAAGGCGTCGTCCATCTGCTTGAGCGCGCGCTGCTCCGCGGCCTCGACCTCCTTGACGGCCTCGTCGGTGAGCGGGAAGCGCAGCTTGGGGTTCTCGATGCGCGGCCAGTCGAAGGTGGGGAAGAACTTGGTCTTGCGCAGGTCGTAGGTGTTGGTCAGCGACAGGGTGTAGCCGGAGCGCCCGTGGAAGGCCTGCCGGAAGTGGATGACGCGGTGCCCCTTCTCCTCCTTGAGCCCCTTCTCGAAGTTCTTCTTCACCTTCCAGTCGAAGGCGGCCTTGAGGCAGTTCTCGACGGCGAGCGCGCCCCCCTCGATGAAGAAGAGGTGCGGCAGCCCGGGCCGCCCCGCCCGCGTGGCGAAGGTCTCCACGGCCTCGGCCAGCTCGACCGTGTAGGCGTCGGGGTTCGACGGCTTCTGGATGGACACGCGCACCAGCCGCTCGATGAACTTCTTGGTGCGCAGCTTCGGGTGGTTGAAGCCCAGCGGCAGCGCCGCGTAGAAGCCGAAGAGATCGAGCAGGTCCTTGCCGCTGCGCCCGTCGTGGAGCCACACGCCGTGGCTCTTCTCGAGGTCGCAGACGAACGGCAGCCCCTCGGCGAGCATGTGCCGGGAGAGGACCTTGTGGACGACGGTGGGGGTGATTCCAGGCATGGCTCGTGGTCTTTCGTCGGGCGCGACGGCGGTGCCCCGCGCGCACAGGGGGCCTTCGCCCGGGTTTTGGCATTCCTCCGAGGCGGCGTCAAGTTGACGGGAGGGGACGCCGACCGTCGGCAGAGGAGCCGCGCCCCGCCGCCTGCAGGGCGGCGGCGGGAACGCGCCGCGAAGCTCCCCCCGGCCGGACAACGCGCGGACACGACCGTGCTCTAGCCGCGAGCCTTCCGCGCGACGAGGCGACACGCGGTCAACCGGAACGCGGTTGACGCTGCCCGGCGACCCCAATACTGTGGTGAAGGCAGTCCCGACCGCCACGGGCGAGGTGGACGCGTGGCACCGGAGGAGCACGGCGGGGACGCTCGAGAGGTGGAGCTGGCGCGGCTGCGCGAGGCGCGCGCGCGTGCCCCCGACGACTCGAGGCGGGCGGCGGCGGGCGCGGCGCTCTTGGCCGCCCTCGTCCGCCAGCAGCAGTGGGCCGAGGCGCAGACGCTCGCCGAGACGGTGCTCCGCGCCGACCCCACGGACGCTGACGCACTCAAGGCCTGGAAGCGTGCCCGCAAGGCGCAGGGAGGCGAGCTCACGATCGACCGGCCCGAGGACGAGCGGCGCCGCATCTACGCGGGCGCCAGAGGGGCCGATGAGGACGCGCTCCACCATCCCACCCCAGGCGAGCACGACGCCGCCGGCGGCGCGGAGGGCGAGCGCGCGCCGCCGCCGCCGGTGGCTGCCGCGGCCGAAGGCGCAGGGGCGCGCTGGGCCCGCGTGCAGCAGGGGCTGGCGGGGTGGGAGCTCGTGCTGGTCCTCAAGGAGGGCGACGCCCGCGATTGGCCGATCGACTCGCTGCGGCGCCGCCTGCAGCAGCAGCCCGCGGCGGCGCTGCCCCGCGACGCGCTCGAGTGCGGCTGGTGCGGCCAGCGCCTGCGGGCAGTTGTCTGGCCCGCCCGCGGCGACGCGGTGCCGTTCCGGCTCCAGAGCCCGGCGGAGACGCGCGTCGGCCCCGGCGCCTACCGACTGCCGCTCAACTGCCCGAGCTGCCGCCGGTCGACGTTCGTCGTCTGGGAGCGGGAGCCCCGCTGATGGGGCGCCTGCGAGTCGAGCTGCACGTGATCCGGGGGCCGGAGGCCGGCCGCGTGCATGTCTGCACCGAGCACGACGCGTTCGTCTTCGGCCGCTCCCGGGAGGCCCACTTCACGCTCGCCGACGACCCGTTCGTCTCGCGCAACCACTTCCTCATCGAGGTCAAGCCGCCGCAGTGCCGCCTGCGCGACCTCGGGAGCAAGAACGGCACCGTGGTCAACGGGGTGGCCCATGGCGGGCGCGGCGGCAGTGGCCCTGCCGTCGTCGAGCTGCGCGACGGCGACCGGGTCTCCGTCGGGCGGACAGAGCTGCGGATCAGCGTGGTCCCGGACGCCGATGGCGCCGCGGGCGTGGCCGATCCGGCCGACCCGACCGCGCCGGTGGCCGCGCCGCCGCCGACGCCCACGCCCGATCCGGACCTGGCGGGGGGACCCCGCCTCCCCCCGGGGCTCGTGGTGCCCGGATACCGGCTGGAGCGCTTCCTCGGCCAGGGGCAGATGGGCGCCGTCTACCGCGCGCGCCAGGAGTCGACCGGGAGCGCGGCGGCGATCAAGCTGCTGGCCGCCGGCGCCGAGTCCAACCCCCGCGCGCTCGCGCTCTTCCGCCGCGAGGGGCGCGTGCTGCTCGAGCTCCGGCACCCGAACATCGTCGGGTGCCACGAACTCGGCGAGGCCGGCGGGCTGCTCTTCCTCGCGATGGAGCTGGTCGAGGGGGGCGACCTCGCGGGCGTCATGGAGGCCGCGGGCGGGCGCCTTCCGCTGGCCGCCGCGGCGTCGCTCATGCTGCAGATCCTCGACGGCGTCGGCCACGCGCACGCGGCGGGGGTCGTCCACCGCGACCTGAAGCCGGCCAACGTGCTCGTCGAGTCGCACGGCGGCCAGGCGAAGGTATCGGACTTCGGGCTCGCCAAGTGCTATCTCGGCGCCGGCCTGAGCCGGATGACCGTGACCGGCGACCTGGGCGGGACCCCGGCCTACATGCCGCCCGACCAGATCCTCAACTACCGCGGCTGCGGCCCGGTCGCGGACCTCTACGCGGTCGGCGCGACCTTCTACCACCTCCTCTCGGGCGAGTACCCCAAGCGGTTCCCGCCGGGGCGCGAGCCGCTGCTCGTGATCCTGCAGGATGCCCCCGTCCCGCTGGCGGCGCGCTGCCCCGAGCTGCCCGCGGCGCTGTGCGAGGTGGTCGACCGCTGCCTCGCGCACGCGCCGGGCGAGCGCTACCAGTCGGCGCCGGAGCTGCGCCGGGCGCTCGAGGCGACGCTGTGACCAGTGGCGGAGCGGGGCGGGAGCCCGGCACACTCAGCCTTGACCGCGCCTCCGGCGTCGACGCGGCGACCCGCTCGCTCCCCGCTGCGGGCGAGGCGACGCGCTCGCTCCCGCCACCGGGCGAGACGCGCTCGCTCGCGGACGCGCTCGAGGCCGCCGGCACGCTTTCGCTCGTCGGGGTCCCGGCGGTCGCGCCCGGAGCGGCTGCGAGCGCCACGGGTGCCAGATGGCGCGTCGGCGATGTGCTGCTCGGTACCTACCTCGTGCGCCGCGTGCTGGGCGAGGGGGGGATGGGCACGGTGCACCTGGTGCAGCACCTCGGCTGGAACGTCGAGCTCGCGGTCAAGAGCCCGCGCCCCGAGGTCGTGCGCGACCCGACGGCGCGGGCCCGCTTCGTGCGCGAGGCCGAGGTCTGGGTCGAGCTCGGCGTCCATCCCGGCGTCGCCACCTGCCATTTCGTGCGCGAGGTCGATGGCGTCCCGCGCATCTTCATCGAGTTCGTCGCCGGCGGCGATCTCAAGCACTGGAGCGCGGCGCACGCCCAGGCCGAGCTGCCCGTGCTCCTGCCGCTCGTCGTTCAGGTGTGCGACGGCATGGCCTTTGCCCACCGGCGGGGATTGGTCCACCGCGATCTCAAGCCGGCCAACGTGCTGCTCGGCCCGGGCGGCAGCGCGAAGATCACCGACTTCGGCCTGACCCGACCCCACGCGGAGGGCACGGTGGCCGAACCGGCTGGGCCCCTTGCCGGCGACTCGGGGCCCGCGGGGACGCCGGAGTACATGGCGCCCGAGCAGTGGCGCAGCGGCGCCGTGGGCCCCGCCGTCGACCTCTACGCGTTCGGCGTGACGCTGTACGAGTTGCTCGCCGGAGTGCGCCCCTTCCCGTGGGCTCCCGGGGAGCCGCTCTACGCCCTCCAGGCGCGCCACCTGACGGCGGAGCCGCCGCCGCTGGCGACGCTCCGGCCCGGGCTGCCGGCCCCGCTCGACGAGCTCGTGGCGCGCTGTCTCCGCAAGCGCCCGGACGAGCGCCCGCCGTCGTTCGACGAGGTGGCAGCGCGCCTCCGCGAAATCCACGCGCGGCTCCCGGGCGTGGCGGGACCCCTGCCGGTCCCCGACGAGATCCGGCTGCGAGCCGCGGCGCTCAACAACCGTGC
>JACRCY010000143.1 GCA_016218785.1 Deltaproteobacteria bacterium | reverse complement strand
TACGACCAGGTGCAGGTGGTCAGGGGCATCAGCCTGACCATCCCCGACCAGGAGTTCGTGGTGCTGGTCGGGCCGTCGGGGTGCGGCAAGTCGACCACCCTGCGCATGGTCGCCGGCCTCGAGGACCCCACCGCGGGCGAGATCCTCATCGGCGGCCGCGTGGTCAACGACGTGGCGCCCAAGGACCGCGACATCGCGATGGTCTTCCAGAGCTACGCGCTCTACCCGCACCTGACCGTGCGCGAGAACCTCGCCTTCGGCCTCAAGATGCGGAAGCTGCCGAAACCCCAGATCGAGGAGCGCGTGGCCGAGGTGGCCAGGCTGCTCGGGCTCGAGGGGCTCCTCGACCGCAAGCCCAAGGCGCTCTCGGGCGGCCAGCGCCAGCGCGTGGCCATGGGGCGCGCCATCGTGCGGCGGCCGCAGGTCTTCCTCTTCGACGAGCCGCTCTCCAACCTCGACGCCAAGCTGCGCGTCCAGATGCGCACCGAGATCGCGCGGCTGCACCAGCGCCTCCAGACCACCGTCGTCTACGTGACCCACGACCAGACCGAGGCCATGACCCTGGCCGACCGCATCGTGGTCATGCACGGAGGGGTCATCCAGCAGGAGGGCGCGCCCCTCGCGCTCTACGACCGGCCGCGCAACCGCTTCGTGGCCGGGTTCCTCGGCTCGCCCGCCATGAACTTCCTCGCGGGTTCGGTCGAGACCGACGGCGACGTGGTGCGCGCCCGGGCGCCGGGCGTGGTCGTCGAGCTGCCGGCGGCGGCCGCGGCGCGCCTCCGCGAGGGCGCCGGCCGGAACGCCACGCTGGGCATCCGGCCCGAGCACTTCCTGCTCGAGCCCGACCGCGAGGCGGCGCACGGCGCCGGCGCCGCGACCGGTCAGCTCCAGGGGCGCGTCGACGTGCGCGAGCCCATGGGCTCCGAGGTCTACCTGTACGTCGAGACCGAGGCGGGCCAGGTGGTCGTGCGGGCGCCGGCGCACGCCGGGGTCCGCGAGGGGGAGAGCCTCACGCTCCACGTGGCCCCCGCGAACCTCCACCTCTTCGACGCGCAGACCGAGGAGAGCCTGCTGCAATGAGGCGGCGCCCCGCCCCGGCAGCGACCGCGACGGGTTGGGGGGCGCTCACCGCCCTCCCCGCCCTCGTCGCGGCCCTGGCGCTGACGGCGCTCGCGGGAGCGTCCGGCTGCGGCCGGGACCGGGGGCTCGTGCTGTGGCACTCCTACCGCGCGCAGGAGCGCGCCACCCTGGAGGCGCTCGCCGCGGAGTGGACCTCCCGCCACCCCGACGCGCCCCTCCAGCTCCTCGCGGTGCCGAACGAGACCTTCGCCGACAAGATCACGGCGGCCGTGCCCCGCGGCCACGGCCCCGACCTCATGATCTTCGCCCACGACCGGCTGGGCGACTGGGCGGAGGGCCGGATCGTGGAGCCCGTCGAGTTCTACGCCGACGAGAAGCTCCTCGACCACTACATCCGGCCGGTGCTCGACGCCCTCGTCTACCGCGACTCGCTCTACGGCCTCCCCCTGAGCTACAAGTCCACGGCGCTCTTCTACAACCGCAGGCTGGTGCCCAAGCCACCGGAGACCACCGAGGAGCTGCTCACCCTGGGCCGCGCCCTCACGAACCGCAAGGAGGGGCGCTTCGGCCTCGTCTACTCGGCGAACCGCCTCTACTTCCACGCCCCCTGGCTGCACGGCTTCGGCGGCCGGGTCTTCGCCGAGAACGGGAAGCTCGACCTCTGCAACGACGGCGCGCTCAAGGCGCTCGCCTTCGCGCGCACCCTCTCGGGACCGGAAGGCATCGTCCCGGCCGAGGTCGAGGGGCACCTGGTGGCGGCGCTCTTCAACGACGGCCGTGCGGCCATGGCCATCACCGGTCAGTGGTTCCTCGGCGAGGTGAAGCAGGGCGTGGACTTCGGCGTGGCCCCGCTCCCCAGGGTCACGGAGACGGGCCTGCCCGCGGCCCCCTTCCTCGGCGTCGAGGGCGTGATGATGAGCGCCTACTCCACCCGGAAGGCCAAGGCCTTCGAGGTCATGCGCTTCCTCGCCTCCGACGAGGTCGCGGTCAGGCGCGCGCTCGGGGCCAGGCAGTCGGTGGCCAACGTGGCCGCCTACCGCGACCCGCGCATCAGCGGCGAGCCGGTGCTCATGGCGTTCCGGCGCCAGGCCGACACGGCGCGGCCCATGCCGGCCACGCCCGAGATGCGCATGATCTGGACCCCGTACGACAACGCGATGCAGGCGATCCTGGTCCGCAACGTGGACGCGCGCGCCGGCCTCCTCGAGGCCGAGAAGGAGATCACGCGCTACCTGAAGGGGGCGGGGAGATGACGCGGCGCGAAGGGCCGTCCCGAGCGCCGCGTCGGGAGCCCGAGGGGCATCGGAGCGCGCCGCAAGGCGGCGCGCGTACGGGCCCCTCGGATCCGAAGGCCCGCGGCGCCCTCATCGCCTACGCGCTCACCGCGGGGCTGTGCCTCGTCGTCGTGCTGAGCCTCTTCGTGCGCGCCCGCAACCTCCGCGCGCGCGAGGCCATGATGACGGCAGCGGCCGCGCAGGTCGAGCAGTTCGCGGCCGCGGTCACGCGACAAGGCGCCGCGCGCCCCATCGAGGAGGTACGCGGAAGCCCCGGGCTGCAGGAGGCCTACGTCATCTCCGAGTCGGTCGTCACCTCGACGAAGTACCCGTTCCTCAAGAGCCTCCGGGTGGCGGTGCACAGCGAGAAGCGCCGCGGCGGCAAACCGCTCGCGGACAAGGAGGTCTTCGACGTGGTCGCGTCGGGCGGCCGCGGCCTGGCCGGCGCGCCCCGCCCCGGGCCGACCGTGCGCCTGAGCCCCGGGCCCCCGCCCCGCCTCCTCGCCGTGGCCCCGCTCCAGGGCGCGGGCCGCACCCGTGCCGCCGTCCTCGTCTTCACGCCCGATCCGCGCCCCGCGCCGCTCCCGTCGGCCGTGTGGCTCGTCCTCGTCGCCGGCGCCGTCCTGGCAGTCCTCGCGGGCCGCGTCGTGCCCCGGGCGCGGCACGTCGTCATCGGCCTCTTCGGCCTGGGGTTCCTCGGGTACGGGCTGGCGCTCGTCCGACCCCTCGTCGGGGCCGTGGGCCCGCCGCTCGCCTCGCCCCTCCCCTGGCTCGTCGGCGCGGCCGTGGTCGTCGGCGCCATCGCGGTCGCCGGCATGAAGGGGTACGGCGCGCGCCTCGCCCACGGCCTCGTGGAGCACCGCTACGCGGCCAGCTACATCGCGCCGGCGCTCCTCGGCATGGCCGTGCTGGTGCTGGTCCCGTTCGTGGTCGGGGTCGGCATGGCCTTCTTCGACCACCGCCACGGCAGCTACAACTTCGCCGGCCTGCGCAACTTCGTCGAGATCCTCTCGGGCGGCGGCCACAAGATCACCGACCCGCTGAACTTCTGGTTCACGCTGGCGGTGACCCTCGCCTGGACCTTCCTCAACGTCTTCTTCCACACGACCATCGGCCTCGCCATGGCGCTGGTGCTCAAGCAGCCCTGGCTCCAGCTCAAGGGCATCTACCGCGTGCTGCTGATCATCCCCTGGGCGGTGCCCAACTACATCACCGCGCTCATCTGGAAGGGGATGTTCCACCAGCAGTACGGCGCCGTGAACCACGTGCTCGGCGCGTTCGGCATCACGCCCGTCTCGTGGTTCTCCTCGTTCTTCACCTCCTTCACCGCGAACGTGGTCACCAACACCTGGCTCGGCTTCCCCTTCATGATGGTCATCGCCCTGGGGGCGCTGCAGAGCATCCCGTCCGACATCTACGAGGCGGCCGACGTGGACGGTGCGACCCGCTGGCAGCAGTTCACGCAGCTCACCCTGCCCCTCCTGCGCCCCGCCCTTTTCCCTGCGATCACCCTTGGTTGCATCTGGACCTTCAACCAGTTCAACATCATCTACCTGGTCTCGCGCGGCGAGCCGGGGGGCCAGACGAACATCCTCGTCACCGAGGCCTACCGCTGGGCCTTCGAGCGCGGCGAGCGCTACGGGCTCGCGGCGGCCTACGCCGTGCTCATCTTCCTCGTGCTGCTCGGCTGGTCGTGGGTGAACAACCGGGTGGCACGGGCCACCGAGGGGATCTACGAATGAGCGGCGGCACCCGCAGGCCGACCCTCGCCGCGAAGGCGCTGACCCACGCCTTCCTGATCCTCTTCACCGTGGCGACGGTCTTCCCCGTCGTCATGGTGGTCAAGAAGTCCCTCTCGGCGGGCCAGGAGTTCGCCCTCACCCTGTCCCCCGTCCCCGAGCAGCCCACGCTCCAGCACTTCAAGGACGTGGTCGGCCACCAGCTCTTCGCGCGGCAGCTGCTGAACAGCCTCATCGCGTCGGTGGGCACGACCATCGTGGGCGTGTTCCTGGCGTGCACCGCGGCCTACGCCTTCAGCCGCTTCCGCTTCCCGGGGCACCGCGGTTTCCTGCTGGTCTTCCTCGTCGTGCAGATGTTCCCGGGGTCGCTGCTGATGATCCCGCTCTACGTCCTCATGGACAAGCTCGGGCTCCTCGACCAGGTGCTCGGCCTGGTCCTGGTCTACTCCACGACGGCGATCCCGTTCTGCGTCTGGATGCTCAAGGGGTACTTCGACACCATCCCGAAGGAGCTGGAGGAGGCGGCGCGCATCGACGGCGCCTCGCGCTTCCGCATCTTCTACGGCATCGTGCTCCCCTTGAGCCGGCCGGCCATCGCGGTCACCGCGCTCTTCTCGTTCATGACCGCCTGGAACGAGTTCATCCTCGCGAGCACCTTCACGAGCAAGGAGCGCGCCTACACGCTGCCCGTGGTGCTCCAGCACTACGTGGGCGAGCACACCACCGAGTGGGGGCACTTCGCCGCCGGCGCCATCCTCGTCTCCATCCCGGTGATGGTGCTCTTCTACATCCTGCAGAAACACCTGGTGGCAGGACTCACGGCCGGGTCGGTCAAGGGCTGACGGGCCGGTCGCCGGACGAGCCGGCAACCCGGCGCGCCGGACGTGCTATCCTTGGGTGAGATGTCGACGCCGGCTCATCGCGTCCACTACACGTTCGCGGAGTACCTCGCGCTCGAGGCCTCCAGCAACGTGAAGCACGAGTACCTGGACGGGCAGATCTACGCGATGGCCGGCGGCACCCCCGAGCACGCCGCGCTGGCGGCCGCGGTCATCGGCCTGCTGTTCCCTCAGCTCCGCGGAGGGCCGTGCCGGGTCCACGACGCCGACCTGCGCGTGCGGGTGCGCGCCACCGGGCTCACCACCTACCCCGACGTCACGGTCGTCTGCGGCCCGCGCGAGCGCGACGTCGATGACGAGCACGCGGTGACCAACCCGCGGCTCATCGTGGAGGTGCTCAGCCGCAGCACCGAGGAGTACGATCGCGGCGACAAGTTCGAGCACTACCGGCAGCTGCCGTCGCTGGTCGAGTACGTGCTCGTCTCCTGGCGCGAGCACCTGGTGGAGGTCCGGCGGCGCGGCGCTGACGGACAGTGGAGCTGTGCGGAGGCGCGAGCGGGCGACCAGGCGGCGCTCGAGTCGGTGGGTGCGCGCCTCGACGTCGGCGAGCTGTACGCGGCGGCCGCCGAGCCGCCGCGCGCCTAGGAGCCACCGGACGCGGCGGGGGGCGACCGGGAGCGGCGGGGACGCGACTAATTCTTCTCCGGCCTGCTCCCGCCGGCGATGTCCAGGCGCACCGTGTCACCGGTGATGAGGAAGGTCACGTCGCCGTCGGTGGCCTTGTAGGTCCACGTCTCGATCGGTCCGATCTTGTTGAAGCTCGTCGGCTTGCCGAGCTTCTTCTCGAGGTCGGCCTTGGCCGTGATGCCGGCGGCCTTGGCGGTGATCTCCTGCTTGGTGAGCTGGCCGCTGCACGCCCCGAGGGCGAGCACCAGTCCGAGCGCGAGGGTCGCGAGCAGTCTGCGCATGTGCCTCCTCCCGGAGCGAGACTACGCGCGATGCGGTGCGACCGCAATCCCAAGCCCACCGCCGCCCAGGGCCCCGGCAAAGTCTTTTCGGCGTCGTGCTTTCAAGTAGATAGGGTTGGGGACT
>JACRCY010000142.1 GCA_016218785.1 Deltaproteobacteria bacterium | reverse complement strand
GCGCGGTCGCTGCCGGCCGCGCCCGAGGACGCGGGCGCCGACGCCGGCGACGCCGCCACGCCGGCGCGGTGCGCGGCCGACGACGCCCGCGCCGAGGGCGCCTGCAACGCCCTCCTCGACGGCTTCCGCTGGGACGGCCGCAACTGCGTGCCGCTCGGGCAGGGCTGCTCGTGCGCCGGGGCCGACTGCGGCGGGCTGGCCAGCAACCTCGAGGACTGCGTCCGGCGACACCTCGCCTGCTACACCCAGGGCTGCGCTCCCCAGCCGGTCCACGAGACCTTCTGCGCGCAGTGCGGCTTCGGCCGGGTGCTCGTCTTCTGGGACGGCGTCGGCTGCTTCGAGATGGACGTGTGCACGTGCGCCGGCGAAGGGTGCGACGAGCCGTTCACGAGCGTCACGGAGTGCCTCACGGTGATGGAGCAGTGCGACTCCTCGCGGTGCCAGGCCACGGGCGGCGTCTACTACCCGGCCACCCCCTGCGGCCCCTGCGGGGACCTCGTCTGCGGCGAGCCTGCCGGCGACGACTGCTGCACCTCCGGCTGCGACTGCGGGGCGGGACGCACCTTCGTGCCGGCCCTCGGCTGCCAGCCCGACCCGACCTGCACTCACGGCCAGCTGTGCCGCGGCTCGGGCGGCACCTGGCACCCGGCCGAGTACCGGTGCATCTCGTGCGGCGACTACGTCTGCGGCGAAGCCCCCAGCGGCGAGAACTGCTGCCCCACCGGCTGCGACTGCGGCCCGCACCGCAACTTCGTCGAGGCGGAGGGGTGCCAGGTCGACCCGACCTGCCCGGCCACGCGCGAGGAGAAGTGCGCGGCGACCGGCGGCCGGGTCGATCCGGGGTGCACCGGGTACGTGTGTGGCGAGCGGTTCAGCCTGGGCGCGTGCGACCTCTCGGGCTGCGACTGCGGGCCGCAAGCCAACTGGGACGAGGCCGCCGGCTGCGTGGTGGCGGCCGAGTGCCTCACCCGTCAGGTGGGCGACACGTGCAGCGGCTGGGAGGGGAGCTCGAACTGCCGGCCGGGCCTGGTCTGCTGCGCGCAGTGCGGCATCCCCGACGGGTGCCTGATCTGCCAGATGCCCGAGCCGTGCTGCCACGTGGGCGACCCGGGCTGCGACGCCGCCTGCCCGCCGCCGCCGCCCTGACATGCGCCGCCGCCGCCACCCGCTCCCGCTGCTCCTGCTGGTCGCCCTCGCCGCCGCTGTCGAGCTACTTCAACGAGGAGCCGACCATCAAGGCGCTCAACCTGATCGGCCTCAACGCCTCCACCCTCGGCAACCACGAGTTCGACAAGGGGCTGACCGCCCTCAACTCGCTCATCAGCCTCGCCGAGTTCGACTACACGTCGTCGAACCTGACCAACCTCTCGACCAACCTCACCGGCGTCGAGTCACCGTACGTCATCTACGACTTCCTCGACGTCGGGGTGGCGGTCATCGGCATCACCGACACCGACCTCGCCACGGTCACGCTGCCGGCGAACCTCGGGACGCTGACGGTCTCGGATCCGATCACGGCGGCGCAGGCCGCGCGCACCGCGGCCGCCGCCCAGGGCGCCACCGTCTTCATCGGCGTCTTCCACGCCGGCGCGAGCACCGCCACCACCGGGCAGCTCTTCGACCTCGCCAACGGGCTGACCGGGTTCGACGCGATCATCGGCGGCCACTCCCACTTCGCCGACGTCGACGCCACCACCACGGCGGGCACCACGCTCGTGGTCCAGCCCAACATCAAGGGGCAGAGCTACGCCCGCATCACGCTCACCGTCGACACGGCGACGGGGGCGGTCACGGCGCGCGACGCCGAGATCGTCCAGGCGCTCACGGCCAGCGTCACGGCGGACCCCGCCGTGGTCTCGATGCTGGCCACCTACCGGACGGATCTGGCGCCGATCATGGACGTCATCATCGGTCAGGCCACGGGCACCTTTCCGCGCGACGGCAACGCCGAGCGGCTGGCGGAGGCGCCCCTCGGCAACCTCGTCGCCGACGCGCTGCGGGCCACCTACTCGACGCAGCTCGCCTACGTCAACTCCGGCGGGCTGCGCGCGGCGCTCCCCTCGAGCTACGTCACGACCACCGGCACGCCGGTGCGGCCGCCGGCGGCGGCGCCCTGGGACCTGGTCAAGGGGGACGTGTACGAGCTGCTCCCGTTCGGCAACATGGCGGTCACGCGGACGGTCACCGGGACCCAGCTCTGGGCCATGCTGGAGAACGGCTTCAGCATGCTCCCGGCGGCCGCCGGCCGGTTCCCCCAGATCAGCGGGTTCAAGGTCGTCTACAACCCGGCGGCCGCCGCCGGCTCGCGCGTGGTCTCGGTCAAGCTGCTCGACAACACCGACATCCCCAATGACTCGACGACCTACACCTTCGCGACCATCGACTTCGTCAACCTCGGCGGCGACGGCTACACGGTGCTCAACGACGGCGCGGGCGTGCAGCAGGCGCTCATGCCCGAGATGGTGATCGCCTACATCGACAGCCAGAACACGATCACGCCGACCACCGACGGCCGCCTGACCGCGCAGTAGCCCCAGCCGCCGCCGGCGCGCGGGCCGGCGGCGCTTGACCCCGCCCGCCAGGGGCGTAGCATCGACTCGACCAGGAGGGGCCTCGATGACGCGTGCCAGGATCTCGCTGGTGGTGGCCATGCTCCTCCTCGGGCCAGCCTGCGGCGCCGGGGACGGCGCCGGGGGTGGGGTCGACGAGGGGGCCTGGAGCTACCCGGAGCACCAGTTCGTGGTGGACGGGGTGGAGCTGCCCCTCTCCGCTACCGAGGCCAACGCGGTGGGGTTCGACCTGGACACGGACGGCACGATCGACAACCGCCTCGGCGAGATGCTGACCGCGCTGCAGGGCGCCATGGGCTCCTCCAGCCCGCAGGACTCGATCAACCTGGCGCTCCGCGAAGGGCTCATGATCTCGCTCCTCTCCATCTACGCGGTGGATCTGACCACCTCGCCCAAGGCCAACGCCTGGACCTTCGTCGGCCAGCCCCAGGCGCTCACCGACGGCCCCCAGCCGGGCGGTACCTTCACGCTCGACCCGGCCGCCCCCATCGACGCGTACTTCGGCGGCCGCATCAAGAACGGCGTGGGCTACTTCGGCGGCCCCGACGCCGCGTTCATGCTCCGCACGCCCTTCACCGACTACGGCACCCTCGACCTCCCGCTCAAGTCGGTCCGCATGGAGTTCGACGTCTCGGCCGACGGTCTCGCCCTCGAGAACGGACGGCTCGCCGGGGCGGTCACCGAGGCCGACCTGCAGACCGAGGTGCTGCCGCAGCTCACCGACCTGCTCGACGCCGTGCTCGAGCGCAACTGCACCGACCGCGGCGGCACCGGCGGCGCCGGGGTCTGCGGCTGCGTGCCGAGCAGCGGCACCGCCACCATCCAGAGCCTGTTCGACGCGAACGGGGACTGCTACGTGACGCTGGACGAGGTCACCGGCAACAACCTCCTCGCCACGCTGCTGGCGGGTGACGTCACCCTGCCCGACGGCAGCAGGGCGATCTCGCTGGCGGTCGGCTTCCACGCGGTGAACGCCGTCTACCCCCACCCCGCCCCGCCGCAGTGAGCCGGCCCGCCCCGGTTCCGGCCGACACCCCGGCCCCCGACGACAAGGGGCTGAAGGCCAACGCCATCGGGCTGCTGTCGTCCGTGGTCATCGGCGTGGCCTCGACGGCCCCGGCCTACAGCCTGGCCGCGTCACTGGGCCTGGTGGCCAAGCCCGCCGGGGTCCACGCCCCCGGCATCCTCCTGCTCGCGTTCCTGCCGATGCTCTGCCTCGCGGTCGCCTTCCACCACCTCAACCGCGAGGAGCCCGACTGCGGGACGTCGTTCCGCTGGGTCGCGCGGGCGTTCGGCCCGGTGGTCGGCCCCTACGCCGGCTGGATGGCCGGCTGGAGCGCCATCGTCGCCGGCATCATGGTGATGGCCAGCCTGGCGCAGATCACCGGGGCCTACACCTTCGAGCTCGTGGGCCTCGGCCGCCTGGCCCGGAACCGCCTCGCGGTGGCCGGCGTCGGCGTGGGGTTCATCGCGCTGCTCACGTGGCTGTGCGTCCGCGGCATCGACGTGGCGGCGCGCCTGCAGTGGGTGCTCCTCGCCGTCGAGATCGTTGCGCTGCTGGTCTTTGCCACGGCCGCGCTGCACCGGGTCTACGCGGGTGCGCCCCCGCCCGGGACGCTGCGACCGGCCGCGGCGTGGCTCAACCCGCTGGGGGCGGGGAGCGGGCCGCTCGCCACCGGCTTCCTCGCGGCGCTCTTCATCTACTGGGGGTGGGACTCGCCTGCGGGATCACCTTCTGCCGCCGGCGCGGCGACTGGCGCGCGGTTCTCGGCGCGATCGTGCTCCCCGCGGTCGGCACCATCGTGCTCGTCTGGGTGCTGGTGCGATCACTCGGCGACCTCGCGCGGCCGGGCGCCGCCGGCACGATCCTGGGGATCGGCGTGCCGCTCGCCGCGGGCCTCGGGCTGCTCCTCCTGGGCGTCGCGCTCATGGTCGCCCGGCGGGTGGCGGCGCCCCGCTTCTTCACCGGCGGCGGGAAGACCGACACGAGCGCGCCGTGAGCCGACCGGGGCGGGCGTGGCGGCCCCGGCGCCGCTGGTGGCGCCGCGGTTCCGGGCCACCCCACCCCCCGGGCCACCCCGACCCCCGGGCCCCCCCGTTGACCGTTGGTCGACCCGGGGGTAGTGTGATCGGCGTCGCCACGATGGAGGCTCACATGTCGTCACTGCTCACGCTGGTCACGACGCGGTGTTGGGGTGTTGGGGCGGTCGCGGTGCTCACCTGCCTGCTCGGCTGCGCCAACGGTCCCGAGGATCGCGCCGGTCGCCGCGAGCTGCGCGGCTCGCCGGCGGCGGTGCTGCGTGCGGCGGCGGACCTCGTGTCCGGGGATCACGTGCCGCGTGGCCGGCTGGAGCCGGCGGTCGACGGCTGGACCGTGGAGCCGGAGGGCGTGACCTCGCCGGGCTGGCGGCGCGCCCGCAGCGCCCCGGTCGCGCTCGTGGGGTCGCGGCTGCCCACCCGCGCCGACGGCGTCTGGGAGGTCGGGGTGGGCCAGGCCGAGGCCCGGCGCCTCAGGTTGACCGCCGAAGGAGCCAGGTCCGTGGCCCTGGAGCTCGACCGGGGCCGCGCCGTGTACCGCGGCGCCTGGGAGTCGGTCGACTCGATCGTGGTGACCGCGGACGCCTTCGTCGAGCACTTCTTCCTGCTCCACGACGCGGCCGCGCGGGCGGAGTTCGCCTGGCGGGTGGAGCTGCCCGCGGGGCTGCCGACGGTCCGGCGCGAGCCGGGCGGCGGCCTGGAGTTCCTCGATCGACTCGGGCGCCCGCAGCTGCGGGTGCCGCGCCCCTGGGCCGTCGACGCGGCCGGCGAGCGGCGCGAGGGCGAGGTGCGCTTCGTCGACGGACGCCTGGTGACCAGGGTCGACACCGCCGGGCTCGCCTTCCCGGTGCTGATGGACCCCGTGATCGAGACCGTGCAGTGGGCCAAGGCGCCGGTCGTCGACGGCCGCCGCTACCACGCCATGGCCACCCTGGGGACCAGGGTCGTCCTCTTCGGCGGTCAGGGGAGCGCCGGGAGCCTGAGCGACACCTGGGAGTGGGACGGCACCACCTGGACCCAGAAGCTCCCGGCCCTGAGCCCGCCCGCCCGCTACGGCCACGGCATGGCGACGCTCGGGAACCGCGTGGTGCTCTTCGGCGGCTGGGGCGCCGCCGGCTATCTGAGCGACACCTGGGAGTGGGACGGCACCACCTGGACGCCGTGGGCCGTGGTCGGGCCTCCCGCACGCTACGCACACGCCATGGCGACCCGCGCGCCCGGTACCGCGGCCGAACGGGTCGTCCTCTTCGGCGGCTGGAACGCGGGCGGCCGTCTGGCCGACACCTGGGAGTGGAGCGGCGCCGCCTGGGCCCCGCGGCTGGTGGTCGGGCCGGCGGCGCGCTACTGGCACGCGCTGGCCACGCGCGCGGACCGCGTGGTGCTCTTCGGCGGCAGCGCGCTCGCGGGCAACTCGAACGAGACCTGGGAGTGGACCGGGGCGGCCTGGGCGAACGTGACGCCCGCGGTGAGCCCGCCGGCCCGCTACCAGCACGCGCTCGGAACGATCGGCGGCAGGGTCGTGCTCTTCGGCGGTCTGCCCGGGCCCATGAGCGACACCTGGGAATGGGACGGGGCCGCCTGGAGCCAGAAGTTCCCGCTCGCCCCGCCCGCCCGCCACGCCTGTGCGCTGGCGGCGCTGGGCGCCGGCGTGGTGCTGTTCGGCGGCAGCAACGCGGCGATCACCTACGCCAACGACACCTACGAGTGGGACGGCACGAGCTGGACGCTCCGGGTCGGGGGGAGCCCGAGCCCCCGCTACGGCCACGCCATGGCCCCTTCGGGGACCGCCGCGCTCCTGTTCGGCGGATGGACGGGCGCGGGCTACGTCAACGACACGTGGGGGTGGGACGGGACGGCGTGGAAGCTCCTCGCCACGGGCGGGCCGGCCGGCCGCTACCAGCACGCCATGGCGGCGCTCGGCGGGAAGGTCCTGCTCTTCGGCGGCTTCGGCAGCGCGGGCGCGCTCGGCGACACCTGGGAGTGGGACGGCACGAGCTGGCGGGGGTTCCCCGCGACCGGTCCGGGCACGGCCGTGGGTCCCTCCGCGCGCAACGGCCCCGCGATGGCCTTC
>JACRCY010000005.1 GCA_016218785.1 Deltaproteobacteria bacterium | reverse complement strand
CGTGCGCCGCATGCGGGGCCGCATGCGGGTCGTCCGCGCCCTGTTCGCGTGCGGCGCGCTCGACGTCGAGGAGGTCACCTCCCGGGTGCGCGCCTGGCTGGCGCACGCCCGGCACGGCCACACCCGCGCCCTGCTCGAGGCGGAGCTGGCACGCCTCACGTTCACCCGCCTTGCCGACCGCCACGCTCTCGCGGGCGAAGTGCTCCCGCTGCGCGCTCGAGAGCAGGCCCAGGCGCTGGGCCACGCGCACGAGCACGCGGGCCCGCGTGAGCGCCCGCGAGACCGCGCCCAGCAGCCCGAGGCGGTCGCGCGTGAAGCTCGCCTCCACCAGCAGGGTCGTCACCTCGAGGCACGTCTCCACCAGCTTGTCCCCCACCGTGAACTTGTGGTCGCGCGGCATCTTCGCGACGCGCTCGATGACCCAGACGGTGATGTCCTCCATGCGCAACGCGATGACCGCTGCGTCCGTGCGGACCCGCTCCCCGCCCGAGGCCCGACCTCATGCTTGTGGTCCTTCGGGCAGGGCGGCTTGTCCGCGGCCACCGAGACCGCGAGCGCGGCCACCACGACCACCGCGAACGCCGCCGCGAGCACTGTCCGTTTCCGCGAGCGCACGCCCGGCCCCCTTTCCGCGCCAGTATGCCACGACCCGCGCGGCCGCGTCACCCCGCCCTGCCCGAGAGCCGCACCATCGCGGCCCCGGGGTGCACTGACGGACCGCCGGGACTTCGTCAGCAAGGCGGGCCTTGCGGCCGCGCCGGGGTGGCGCGGCGCAACGCAGCGCGACGTTGCACTGACGAAAGCCGTCGACTTCGTCGGTCCAACGCGCCCTGCGGCCGCGCCCTGGTGGCGCGGCGGGGCGCAGCGCGACGTCGCACTGACGAAGACCTCCGACTTCGTCAGTGCAACGGACCGTGCGGCGGCTCGAAGCGCCGGTGGCCCGCGGCAGAGCTAGGGATTCGGCGGGGTTGCGGGCGTCGGGGAAGAACTCGCTCATCGCGAACTTGTGGCCGCGCAGCGAGGCGAGGAAGTCGTGGAACCCGTTCATCACGTCGATCGCTTCGTAGTACACGGGCTGCTTGGCCTGGGCCGCCACGCTGCGCTGGCCCTGGAGCGCGCGCGCCTCGCCGTTGGCCTCGGCCATGGCCTGGTCGACGCGCTGCTGGCCGTCGATGAGCGTGCCGACGATCGGATTCAGCTCGCGGTACCGCTCGGCCCGCTGGCGGAACGCGGGTCCGTACTCCTGGGTCTCGTCGTTGGAGATGTAGCGGTCGGCCATGACGTTCCTCCGGCGGCTTGGGTGCCTGAACGTCAGTCGAGCGCCGGAGCGGATGTCAAGGACAGAGGCGCGGGAGCCGGCGGCCCCGGCCGGCGGACCGCGGGCCCGCCGTGGCGGGCTACCCGCAAGGGAGTTCTCACGCGGTGAGCGCCTGCTTGACCGCGGCGGGATTGCGTGAGGCCACCCGCAGCAGGGCGCGCGCTGGACCTTCCGGAACCCGCCGTCCCTGCTCCCAGTTGCGCAGCGTCGCGACGCTCACTCCGATCATCGATGCGAACTCGGTCTGCGACTGGTGAAGCCGGCGGCGGACGCGCTTCACGTCGTCCGGACGGAATACGAACGACCGGCTCGGCTTCCTCTCGCCCCGTCGAATCGCGCCGGCCTCCCGGATGCTGGCCACCAATTCCCTGAACACGTCGCGCTTCATCCGAACTCCTTCCGGACCACCTGGCGCAACGCCTTGAGCTGCGAAGGCGTCAGGTCGTCCTGGACGTTCTTGGGGTATGCGAACAGCATGAAGAACGTCCCGCTCGCAGAGTCCCAGAAGTAGATGACCCGGATCCCCCCTCTCTTCCCGGAGCCTGGCCGGGTCCAGCGGACCTTCCGCAGGCCTCCGCTGCCCCGGATCATCGCCCCGGTGTCGGGGCGCAGCATCCGCGGACTGCAAGGCCCGATAGTCCTCGTCACCCAAGAGGTGCGTGACCTGCCGTGTGAACACGGTCGTCTCCACGAACCGCATGATCCATGGTACGCCATTGGCGTATGCACGTCAACCGCGGACGGGCTGTCGGCAGGCAGCCGTAGGCGTCCTGTGCTACCGCGTCCCGCCACGCGGCCCAGCCACGACGGCGCCCTGAGCCCTACCGCGCGGGCGCGAGCAGCAGCGCCTCGGCGAGGTCGATGGCGGCGGCCTGGTCGCCGCTGGCCACCGCACGCCGTACCGCCGGCTCGAGCACGGGGCGAGCTCGCCACCCGCCGAGCCGCACCAGATGCAGCGCCGCCTCGCGCCGCGCCTGGCGTGAGCCCGCGGCGAGGGCGCCGGCCAGCACGGAGCGCGCCGCCTCGAACCCGCGCCGCGCCGCTGCGCAGATCGTGGCCAGCTCCGGATCGTCCGGCTCCCCGGCGTCGCACAGCGAAGGGGGGCCGCCGCCGAGCGCCCGCAGCTCCCGCGTCCGCTCGGCCTGCGCCAGGAGCGCCGGCGTGCCACTCAGCGCGCGACGGAAGAGCGCATGGACCGCATCGGACGCGGCGAAGCCGAGGGCGACGGCAGCCGCCGCGCGGACCTCCTCGCTCTCGGCCATGAGCGCCGCGGCCAGCGCCGCGAGCGCCACCTCGCTCGCGTCGGGATCGGCCGCGCGGGCGGCGCGGACGAGCGTCCCCGGGTCGGGCGGCATGCCTCCAGGGAGGCACGACGAGTGGCCGGCCACGGTGAGCGTCACGCGGAGGGGTAGCCGAGGGAAGCTCACGGGCCCATCGCGGACCACCTCGCCGCTCGTCACGCCGGCGAAACAGCCCGTGCCCACGCGGCCGGCGCCGTAGAGCGACAGGAGCTGGCGATACCCGCTCCACAGCGCGCGCGCCCCGCCGCGGAGCGTGCCCCGGGGCCCGCGCAGCACGAACGTGCCGACGCAGGCGCGGTCGACCCGCATGGCGCCGCTGCCGGCCCACTCGCACCGGGGCAGGTCGAACGTCACCTCGCCCTGGAGCGGCGCGCCCAACGTGAACCGCGCGGCGCGCTCGCCGATCGCCCCGGCCGTGACCGGCACCTCGACGCTGATGGTGCGTGGCGGTGCCACCGGGCCCGGCCAGGGGCCGCACCCGCCGGCTGCCAGGACGAGGCCGCCGAGAGCCACTGCCGTGAGCGGGGCCGAGCGCAGCACCCGCCGGAGCGCGACGACCTGGCGCACGTTCGACACGATGGTGGCGAGGTTCTGGACCTTGGACGCCCCGCTCCGCCGCGGGCGGATGGGCGTCGGCACCGAGACCACGCGGTGGGGTCCACGGGCGACGCGCAGCACCAGCTCCATGCAGACCCCCCAGCCACGCCCCTCCGACCGGAGCGGGAGGCCCTCGAGGATCGACCGGCGGAGCATGAACACGCCCTGGAAGCGGGGCATGGGCCCGACGAGGATCCGGTACAGCAGCCGCTCGGCGACCGAGAGGGCCCGACCCAGCAACGAGGGCCGTCGCTCAGGGAGGTAGCCGAGCACGAGGTCGGCGCTCGCCATGCGGGGCAGGAAGTCGGCGAGGATGGACGCGGGGAACTGCCCGTCCGCCGGGAAGAAGCTCAGAAACTCGCCACGGGCCTCGCGGAAGCCGGTGCGGTAGCCACCCCCGAGCCCGAGGTTGGTGGAGTGATGGACCACGCGAGCCTCGGCGTGCTCGGCCGCGAGCCGGTCGGCGAGCGCCCCCGTCCCGTCGGTGGAGCCGTCGTCCACCACCAGGAGCTCGGCGGGGACGCCGGAGGCCCGCAGGGCGTCCAGGAGCTCGGTCACCGTCGACTCGAGGCTCTCCACCTCGTCGTACGCGAGGAGGGCCACGGTGAGGGTCGGCGGGGGGCTCATCGCCGCCGAGTGTACACGAGTGGTATCATCGCCGCAGGTAGCACCTGGACAACGGGAGGGAGGCGGCGTCGATGCGCGGGCTCGGCCCCACCCCGATCCTGATGCTTGTCGCCGTCGTCGCCCTCGGGGCCGGCTGCACCCCGCAGCTCACCTCGGGCGTCTACGCGTGCGACCCGAGCGAGCCCGCCGGCTGCCCCTCGGGCTGGCTGTGCAAGCGCATCGGCGAGACTTGCCAGCCCCGCTGCACGGACCAGCCGGCCGGCTACTGCGGCGACGGCGTGCGCGACCCGTGCGCCGGCGAGGAGGGCGGCCGCAGGCCGTGCCGAGGCCGCCCCCCGTCCGATCGGCGGGTCCCAGCGCGGGAGGGAGCGGGAACCCTCCTAGGGTTACCGCGTCAGAGGATGTACCGCGACAGATCCTCGTCCTTGACCACGTCCTGCAGCCGCTGGCGCACGTAGTCCTTGGTGATCTCGATGGTCTGCGGCCCGACGTCGGGCGCCGCGAAGAGCAGCTCCTCGAGGAGCCGCTCCATGACGGTGTGGAGGCGGCGGGCGCCGATGTTCTCGCTCCGGCCGTTGATGGAGTCGGCCATGGCCGCGATCTCGTCGATGGCCCCGGGGGTGAAGGTGATCCGCACCTTCTCCGCCTCCAGGATGGCCGTGTACTGCCGGATGAGCGAGTTCTCGGGCTCGGTCAGGATGCGGACGAAGTCGCCGGCCTTCAGCGAGTCGAGCTCGACCCGGATGGGGAAGCGCCCCTGCAGCTCCGGGATGAGGTCCGCCGGCCTGGCCACGTGGAAGGCGCCCGAGGCGATGAAGAGGATGTGCTCGGTGTTCACGAGCCCGTACTTGGTGTTGACCGTCGAGCCCTCCACGATCGGGAGCAGATCCCGCTGCACCCCCTCGCGCGACACGTCGGGGCCGTGGCCGCTGGCCTCGCGGCCCGCCACCTTGTCGATCTCGTCGATGAAGATGATGCCGGCGTTCTCGGCGCGACCGATGGCCTCCTTGACCACGCGGTCCATGTCGATGAGCTTCTGCGCCTCCTCCTGGGTCAGGATCTCGAGCGCCTCGGGGACGGTCACGCGGCGGCGCTTGGTCTTCTTCATGCCGCCGAACATGTCCTTCATGTTGACGACCATCTCCTCCATGCCGGCGCCGGAGAAGACGTCGAAGAGGGCCGTCGACCCCTCCTGGGTCTCGATCTCGACCTGCCGCTCGTCGAGCTTGCCCGCGCGCAGCAGGCCGCGGAACTTCTCCCGCGTCGTCTCGTAGGTGTCGGCGGTCACGTCGGTGGTCTCGTCGACCTGCAGCTTCTCGGTCGAGTCGGGGAGCTCGATGGCGCCGGGCGGGCCGCGCCGCCCGGAGCGCGCCGCCGGCCGCGGCAAGAGGATGTCGAGGAGCCGCTCCTCGGCGTGCTCCCGGGCGCGCGGCCGCACCTTCTGCTGCTCCTCCTCCTTGAGGAGCTTCACCGAGATCTCGGCGAGGTCGCGGATCATGGAGTCCACGTCGCGCCCCACGTAGCCGACCTCGGTGAACTTGGAGGCCTCGACCTTGAGGAACGGCGCCTGCGCCAGCTTGGCGAGGCGGCGCGCGATCTCGGTCTTACCGACGCCGGTCGGCCCGATCATGATGATGTTCTTGGGCACGATCTCGTCGCGCAGCGGCTCCGGCACCTGCTGGCG
>JACRCY010000151.1 GCA_016218785.1 Deltaproteobacteria bacterium | reverse complement strand
CGCTCGAGGCGAAAGCCGGACGCGGCTCACTCCTCCCGCAGCGCCTGGTTCATCTTGCGGAGGAAGTCGATTGACCGGAGCGGCTTCCCCACGTGGTCGGTCACCACGGCGAGCACGACGTCGCGTGCCACCGCGTTGTCGGCGGGGTCGAAGGCCAGGCGCGTCGCCTCGGCGAGGGAGGCGGCCTGCGCCCGGCAGAGCGCCGCGCGGGCCGCGGCCGGCAGGAGGATGACGCCGCCGGCCCCCTTTCCCGCGCGGGCGCAGGCCCGGCACACGACGCCGCCGCGCCGCAGGTCGAACACCTGTCCCGGGTAGTCGAGGCCGGCGCCGCCGCACGCCGCGCAGCGGTCCAGCGCGGGCGCGAACCCGAGCTCGGCGAGGAGCTTCAGCTCGAAGCAGCGCAGCAGCTCCGGCCGGGGCTCCCCCTCGCCCAGCGCCCCCAGGAACCAGGCGCCCAGGTCGTGGATGCCCTCGTGCACCTCGTGCGGCGGGCAGAGCTCGCGGATCAGCTCGACCGCGTAGCTGGCGTGGGCGAACCGGCCGAGGTCCTGCGCGAGCGCGGAGAAGTCGCGCAGCAGCTCGAAGCCGTCGAGGCGCCACAGCTCCGCGCCGCGCCGCTCCACGAGCGTGGCCGTGCCGAGGGCGAACAGCGCCAGCCCGGGGCCGAAGCGCCGCTTGCTCGCGCGCGCGCCACGCGCCAGCGCCGACACCTTGCCGACGCTGCGGCCGTAGAGGGTGACGATGCGATCGGACTCGCCGTAGTTGACCAGGCGGACGACGAGGGCGGTGGTGGTGAGGGGCTGCACGCCCTTGCCTCGGGCCCCGTGGCCCCCTGGCCTCGGGTTCGGGAACCGTCTACCCCAGTCTCTGGCCTACGACGTGCTCGTTGCCTTCGGCGGACGGGTCCGCCAGCGACAGGCCGCCGTCGGTGTGGTGCGGCCGTCGGAGCAGGAGCGAGAGGGTGATGGTGGCGATGATCAGGACGATGACCACGAACACCGCGATGCCCACCCGCCTGCGCATCTGCAGCGGGTCGGTGTCCGGCGACTCCTCCGCTTGCCCCATTCGGGGCTGCGACTCCTCGGCCTCGGCGCGGCGTTTCTCCCGCTCCGAGTCGTAGAGCAACAGGGCGCTCTCGTCATCGAGGCCGACGCACCGGGCATAGGACTTGATGAAGCCCCTGACGAACACCTCGCCCGGCAGCGCCTCGTACTCACCCGCCTCGAGCTTCTCGAGGGAGCGCAGCGGAATCTTCGTGGTCCGCGAGACGTCCTGAAGCGCGATGTTTCGGACCTCTCGCTCTCGTCGCAGGTGCTCTCCGAAGTTTTCGTCCATGCAACGGTCCTTTGCTTCGCGCCCCTACCTGCTATTGGGCGGCCGTTGGCGACCCCACCATGCGACGGTAGCGCTGACACTCCGCGGCCAGGCAGCTCCGCGGGGCCAGCTTGATGCACTCGTCGAACGGCTGGTCAGCTTTCGTCGACTCGCGCTTCCTGATGTAGGCTAGTCCCTTGAGGTACTGCGCCTCCTGTATGCGACACTCCTTCGCGTCCAGCTTCTCGAGCGCCTGGAGCGCGTTCGAGTAGTCGTCCTCGGGCTTCTCGCTCTTCTCGGCCATCGTGTAGTAGACCTGCGCCAGGCGGTAGTGCCCCACGCAGTAGCGCGGCTGGAGCCGCACGGCCTCGAGCAGGTCCTTGAGGGCCTTCACGTAGTCCTGCCGGTGGTAGTGAGCCCACCCCATCTCTCCCCGCGAGAGGTGCTTGTCCGGGTAGAGGGGGCTCTCGAGCGCCTTCTGCTCGAGCTTGATGACGGCGTCGTAGTCCTTGAAGTGCATCTTGACCACGGCGAGGTTGTGCAGCGCGCGGGGATCGCCGGGACGCGCGGCGATGGCTGCCTGGAACTGCGTCTCCGCCTCCTTCAACCTCGTGTTGGCCTCGCTGCGGAGCATGGTCGCGGCCTGGCCCTTGATGCACTGCTCGGTCTCGATGAACTGGAGCTGTCCGACGCCCTTCTGGAGCATGAGGGCTCCGACCAGGTTGCGGGCGTCGGCGTTCTGCGGGTCCAGCTCTATTGCCTTGAGAGCCTCGGCCATGGCCGGCTCGTACATTCGCTTATAGAAGTAATCGTTGCCCAGCTCGTACTTCTTCTGCGCCAGCTCTCGGCTCTGCTCGGTGGACGTCGCGACCGGGCCACACGCCCCGACTGTGAGGAGCATGACCCCGCCCGCCGTGGCGACGAACAGAACCCCGCTTCTATTTGACCTACCTCCCAGAGACAAAGCTTCCAATGGTTTGAAGATGTTACGACGTGCGGGCACCCTAGCACCGGGCCAGACCCGTTGTCAACCGATAAAATCCCGGGGGGTCCCATACACTCGACTTCCGTTCGGGAAGGGTCAGCGCAGGTTGGGGGGCGGTCGCCTCTGGCACTGGGGGAGCGGGCCGGGCGGCTTAGTTTGCTTCCAACGAGTAGGCGGCCTGGCGGTTGTCGGTCTCCTCCGCCGTCCGTCGGAACTCGACCAGCTTCCTGGTCAGCATGATCCTCCCCTGGCTCTCCGACCCCTCCCCGATGATGACGTCGTAGTAGTCCGCCGCCGAGGAGGAGATGCGGGAGCCGCCGCCGTAGTCCTTGGTCGCCACGAGGTGGACCGTGTTGGTCCCGGGCTTGAGGTACCGGGTCAGCTCGAAGAACTCCTGCGGGTTCTTGGAGTGGACCTGCTTGAGCCACTTCTGGTTGAGGAACAGGTCGACCTTGTACTGGGTGGCACCCGTCCGGTTCTGCATCGTGACCATCCAGTACCGCTTGGAGACCTCGCCGCCGGTCGCCTTGTCGGGGGGCGGCGCCTTCCCCTTGTCGGTCGAGGTGGTCACCTTCACGCCCTTGGCCGTGATGAAGACGTTCCCCTTCACGTCGATGCGCACGTCGACGTTCTTGAGCACGACCTCCTTGGACAGGGACTCGATCTTCTCGTCGTTGAGGTAGACGTTGCCGGCATGGCCGGGGCTGGCGTCGCACAGGAGCATGGCCAGGCCGCACAGCACGAGCACAGAGCGCTTCATTGCCGATCCTCCCTTGGCTTGCGTGGAGTCTATCACGGGGTCCCGTGGTTTCGCCCGGGGGGAGCGGGGCGCCGGACCGCCCCGCCGCCCGCTACACGCCGCGCGCGTCAGGTCCGTAGACGAGCTTGTGGAGCTGGAGATTCAGCCGCGCCGGCACCCGATCGGCGAGCATCCACGAGCACAGGTCCCGCGCGTCGAGGCGGCCGAGGACGGGCGACAGGAGGATCTCGGCGCCGTTGCTCGGCCGGGTGCGGATCACGTCGAGCGCCCAGAGGTAGTCGGCGCGGTCGCCGAGGACGAGCTTCAGCGAGTCGCGGGGACCGAGGAGGGGGAGGTTCTCCCAGCGGTTCCTGCCCGCCTCGCCCGAGGAGGGGGTCTTGACGTCGACGACCCTCGCGACCCCGGCGGGGAGGACGGCCACGTCGTGGGCGCCCGAGGTCTCGAGCACGACCTCGAGCCCCTCGTCGAGGAGGCGCTGGCAGAGCTGCGGCGTCTCCCGCTGCAGCAGGGGCTCCCCGCCCGTCACCAGCACCAAGGCCAGACCGAGGCGGGCGACCTCCGCGACGACCGCGTCGACCGACATCTCGGTCCCCCCCGTGAACGCGTACTCGGTGTCGCAGTAGCTGCACCGGAGGTCGCAGCCGGTCAGTCGTACCAGCGCGCACGGTCGGCCGGCGTGACGCGTCTCGCCCTGGATGGCGGCGTGGATCTCGGTGACCCTCACGGGGGGTGATCTAGCCAAAGGGCCCAGAGCCTGTCCAGGCTCCGACCCGCGGGCCCAGGGCGTCACGCCCCGGTGTCCGGCTTGCCACGCGGGCCACGGAGTCGCTATAACCCGGGCATGACGACCGAGCCCCCCAACGGCAAGCCGCAGAGCGGCTTCTTCGCCGCGCGCGACGGCCAGCAGCTCTACCACGAGATCTGGACGCCGCCCGGCGAGGTGCGCGCGACCGTCGTGGTGGTGCACGGGTACGGCGAGCACTGCGGACGCTACCAGAACACCGTCGGGGCGCTGCGGCCGCGGGGCTTCGAGCTGTTCGCCTTCGACTACCGCGGCCACGGCCAGGCGGGCGGTCGCCGCGGGCACATCGATCACTTCGCGGAGTACCTCGACGACCTCGACCGCGCCCTCGAGCTGGCCCGGGCCCGCGGCCCGCGGCCGCTCTTCCTCCTCGGGCACTCGCAGGGGGGCCTCATCGCCGCCCGCTGGGTCATCGAGCGCGGCCAGGACCTCGCCGGCCTGGTGCTCTCCTCCCCGTTCATGGGTCTCAAGCTCAAGGTGCCCGCGCTGAAGCTCGCCGCCGGGCGGGTCACCAGCCGCTGGCTGCCCCGCACGACCTTCAAGAACGACCTCGACGTGAAGACGCTGTCGCGCGACCCCGCGGTCGGCGAGGCGTACGCGCGCGACCGCTTCGTACATCGCGTCGCCACCGCGCGCTGGTTCACCGAGATGAGCGCGGCGCAGCAGCGCTGCCAGGAGCAGGCCCGCGCGATCACCCTCCCCGTCCTCGTCTACGCCGGCGACGCGGACGCCATCGCCGACCCCGCGGCCACGCGCGCCGTGTTCGACGGCATCGCCTCGGCGGACAAGAAGCTCACCATGGTCCCGGGCGGCTACCACGAGCTGATGAACGACACCTGCAAGG
>JACRCY010000004.1 GCA_016218785.1 Deltaproteobacteria bacterium | reverse complement strand
GAGGGCGGCAAGGGCGGCGCGAGGCCCGGCGCCGGCCCGGTGGCGCGCGCCAGAGAGCCGCCGAAGCCGCCCCCGGTGACGCCGCCCGCCGACGCCCGACGGCCCCCGGACGCCGTGCCGCTGCCCCCGCCCGATCGGACGCCCCCCGGCGCGACGGACGAGGCCGCGACTTCGCCCGAGCCCGGCGCGCCGCCGACGGCCTCCGCGAGCGCCACCTCCCGCGGGCGAATCGCCAGCTACGTGCTGCTGGGCGCGGGCGCGGGCGCGGCCGTCCTGGGTGGGGCGCTGTACGCGGGCGGCGGGGCCGATCGCGCGCAGCTCCAGGCGCTCCTGCAGGCCGACGGCAAGCTGCCGCCGCCGACCGATCAGAACCACCGCGTCGCCCTGGACCTCATGCCGAAGGTGGACGGCAACCGCGTCACGTCCTTCGCCCTGCTCGGAGCCGGGGTGGGGCTGGCGGCGGCCGGGGCCGCGGCGTTCTTCCTCTTCCCCGGCGACGCGCCCGCGCAGGTGGCCCTCGCGCCGCTCGACGGCGGGGCCTTCGTGCAGCTCTCCGGCTCGTTCTAGCGGCCGCCTGCCCGCGGCTACCTGGCGAAGATCTTCCGGAACAGCCCGACGATGCCCTGGTCGTTGGTGGCCTTGAGCTCGTCCACCTTCACCTCGGGCTTCTCGCCGGGCGGCGTGGGGGCCAGCTTCGAGTGGCTCTTCATCGTCTTCTTGCGCTGCGGGTCCAGCGACATCGCGCTGAACTCGTCCTCGCCCTCGTAGGCGACCTGGGCCCGGGGGCGCGGATCGTTCGGGGCCGACGGGGCGGACCCGGTGGGCATCTTCGGCGTTGCCATGGGTCCTAGCTTAGACGAAGGGGAGGGGCCTCGCACAACGCGGGCGGCCAAGGGCCGCAAAAGATTGACCGTCCCGGGTCCCCGTGGGAGCTTCGCCCATCATGATCGTCGGCGTGAAGCGCGCGCGCGTGGTCGCGGCCGGCCTGCTCGGCGCGGCGGCCCTGTCGCTCGCAGGGTGTGGGCCTACCCAGTCGACGTCGTACCTGATGGACGCCGAGGTGATGCTCGAGGCGGCGCGCTCGGCGCAGGCGGAGAAGCTCGCGCCGTACGAGTGGACCGCGGCGAACCTGTACCTGCACAAGTCGAAGGAGGAGGTCGGCTACTCCGACTTCGAGCAGGCGGTGGACTACGCCAAGAAGGCGGTGGACCTGGCCACCAAGGCCCGTGACAACGCGCTCAAGGCCACGCGGAAGAACGAGCCGGTGGTGCGTCCGCCGCCGCTCCCCGGAGAGTGACGATGGAACGGCGCGCGCTCCCCGCTCTCTTGCTGCTCGCCGCCTGCCACAGCGGCCCGCAGATCCGCGCCAGCGCGGACATCGTGAAGACCGACACCGAACGCGCCCGCCGCTCGGGGGCGATGCGCTGCGCGCCGCGCGAGCTGGCCGCGGCCGAGGCCAACCTGGACTTCACGCTGGGCGAGCTGGACCAGGGCAACTCGCTGCGCGCCCACCAGCACCTGGTGGACGCCGAGGCGGCCGCGAAGAAGGCGGTGCTGCTCTCGAAGGACTGCGCGCCGAAGCAGGTGCTGGTCAAGGAGCAGCCCAGGCTGGTGGTGAAGATCGAGGAGACCGACAAGGACGGCGACGGCGTCCTCGACAAGGACGACAACTGCCCGATGCTGCCCGGCCCGGTGGAGAACAAGGGCTGCCCGGTCGAGGCGCCCAAGGACAAGGACGGCGACGGCATTCTCGACAACGTCGACCGCTGCCCCGATCAGCCCGAGGACATGGATCAGTGGCAGGACGAGGACGGCTGCCCGGAGCCGGACAACGACGGCGACGGCGTGAGGGACCTGGCAGACAAGTGCCCCAACGAGGCGGGGCCGATCCAGAACCTCGGCTGCCCGGTGAAGGACAAGGACGGCGACGGCATTCCCGACGATCTCGACCGCTGCCCGAACGAGCCCGAGGACAAGGACGGCTTCCAGGACGAGGACGGCTGCCCGGACCTCGACAACGACGCCGACGGCATCGCCGACGCGCAGGACAAGTGCCCCGACAAGCCCGAGGACAAGGACGGCTTCGAGGACGAGGACGGCTGCCCCGAGCTCGACAACGACGGCGACGGCCTCAACGACGACAAGGACGAGTGCCCCAACCAGCCCGGCCCCATCGACAACAAGGGCTGCCCGAAGAAGTACACCCTCGTGGCGGTGACGAAGGACAAGATCGAGATCAAGAAGCAGATCAAGTTCGCCACCGGCAGCGCGCGGATCATCGGCGCCGAGAGCCAGCTCATTCTGAGCGAGGTCGCCCAGGCCCTCAAAGACAACCCGCAGATCAAGAGGGTGCGCGTCGAGGGCCACACCGACTCGGTGGGCGCCGACCTGATGAACCTGAAGCTGTCCCAGAAGCGCGCCGACTCGGTGAAGGCAGCGCTCTTGAACCTGGGCATCGACCCCGGCCGCCTCGAGGCGGTGGGCTTCGGCGAGACCAAGCCGATCGCGTCGAACTCCACGGCCGGGGGCCGCCAGGAGAACCGGCGCACCGAGTTCAACATCATCGAGCAGTAGGCCCACGGGGGCCTCGCGGGCCCGCCGCCGGCGGCGTGCGGCCTACCCGCGCACGCGCTCGCGGCCCGCCGCCTGCGCCGCGTCCGGCGACTCGATGGGCGCGACCGGCTCCATCTGCCCGCCGGAGATGAGCGTTTCGGCGTCCTTCGCGGTCTGCTGCACCGCGTCCACCCCGGTGAGCAGATCGTCGAGCTGCTCGGTGAGCTGGTCCGGGCTCGTCATGGTGAGCGCCTGGTCGCGCAGCAGCCGCACCGAGTTCTCGATCAGGTTCATCTGCCCGCGGGCGCGGGCCAAAAAGCCCTGGATGTCCTTGATGGTGGCCAGCCGCTTGTTGATGACGTCGGTGTTCTTCCGCGCCAGCTCCCGCACCGAGGGATCCGGCGCCTTCTCGATCAGCGTGGCCTGCGCGGCGAGCTGCCGGTCGAGCTCGCGGGTGTCCACCGCCTGCAGGTACGTCTCGGCGCGCACGCAGCCGTAGGCCAGGGTGGCGAAGCTCGAGTGCAGCTGCGACAGCTTGTCCAGCTCCGACTGCAGCAAGATGGCCTGGAACGAGGGGTTATTGGCCATGTCGCGCTCGATCTCCCGGCGCAGCTCGTCCAGCGCCTTGGCGCGCTGCCACTCGCGCTCCGGCAGCTCGGCCATCAGCTTCTCGACCCGCGCGCGGTCCCGCTTCTCGCGCTCCTGCCGCTCGCTCTCTCGCACCGCCCGCTGGAACGGCTTCAGGTCCGGCCCCAGCACCAGCCAGAGCGCCTCGAGGCCCAGCGCGCCGGCGACGATGGCCCAGTCGCCCGTCGCCGCCGCCGCCACCAGCGCGCCGCCGAGCATGGAGAGGTTGTAGACGTTGAGGAACGCGGCCTTGAGGTAGTTGGGAGCGCCGTCGTTCGCCATCGGCCAGGTCCTCTACAGCCCGACGCGGATGTTGCCCTGCACCTGCAGGCTGTGCAGCTGGTCGAGCACGTGGTTCTCCACCCGCTTGAAGTCCGCCGACTGCTTCACCTGCGGCTCCCGGTTGGCGAAGAAGGGCACCTCGATGCGGTGCAGCACCCGCGCCGGCCGGTGGGAGAGGATGAAGATGACGTCGGCCAGGTACACCGCCTCGCTGACGTCGTGGGTGACGAACAGCACCGTGTTGTCCTGCTGGCGCAGCACGTCGAGGATCAGCGACTGCATGCCCCAGCGCGTCTGCGGGTCCAGCGCGCCGAAGGGCTCGTCCATCAGGATGAGCCGGGGCTTGTTGACGACGGTGCGGGCGATGGCCACCCGCTGCTTCATGCCGCCCGACAGCTGCTTGGGCAGGTGGTTGGCGAAGTCCTTCAGGCCCACCTGCTCGATGATCGCCAGCGCCTGCTTCCGGCGCTCCGCCGCCGGCACACCCTGCAGCTCGAGCCCGTACTCGACGTTCTTCACCACCGTGCGCCAGGCGAAGCTGGTGTAGCTCTGGAACACCATGCCCCGGTCGCGGCCGGTGTCTCCGGCGATCGGCTTGCCGTCCACCAGCACCTCGCCGGAGTCGGCCTTGAGCAGCCCCGCCACCGCCTTCAGAATGGTGGACTTGCCGCAGCCCGACGGGCCCAGGAAGACCGCCAGCTCGCCCACGCCCGGCTTGTTGGCGATGGTGAGGTTGACGTTCTCCACCGCCTGCACCGTGCGGCCCTGCCGGTCGGTGTAGCTGATGTACAGGTCCTTGAGCTCGAGCTTGGGCGGCGTGGCCCCGCCGAGCGCGCCGGCGATGGGGGTGGGGGCGGGGGTGGCGGCCGCGGGGGCGGTGGGCTCAGACATCGGCTTCCCTCCACGAGAAGAGCAGGCCGTTGACCCCGCGGATGACGATGTCGGTCAGAATGCCGATCACCCCCACCACCAGGATGCCGGCGAAGCTCCACTCCGGCTTCAGGTGCTGCTCCGCCAGGCGCAAGATGTACCCCACGCCGTTCTGCGGGTTCACGATCTCCGCGAGGATGATGTACGTCCAGGCGATCGCGTTCATCACCCGGAAGCTGTCGAAGATCTGCGGCAGCGCCGCGGGGATCAGCACCGTGCGAATGACCTGCGCCTTCGAGGCCCCCAGCGTGAAGGCCGTCTGCACCATCTCCTCGGGCACCACCTTGAGCGCGTCCACCACCGTCGGCAGCAGGTACACCACCGTGCCGAGGAAGAGGAACGCCACCTTCTGCGACTCGTCGATGCCGAACCAGAGGATGAGCAGCGGGATGAAGGCGGTGATCGGCAGGTACCGCAGCGGCGCGACGATCGGGTCGAAGACCCGGTTGACGACGTCGAAGCTGGCCATGGCGATGCCCAGCGGCAGCGCCACCGCGAGTGACAGCGCGAAGGCCTTGACGATGCGCAGCGCCGACACGCCCACCGCGCTCATCAGGCCCTTCTCGAACGTCAGGTAGAACAGGCTCTTCAGCACCTGGTCCGGGGCGGGCAGGAAGAAGTGCGGCACCAGCGGCACCGACTCGCCGTTTCGCGTGACGTGCACGTAGGACAGCACGCACCAGGTGCCGAACAGCACCCCCAGCGACAGCGCGGAGATGAGCCGGCCCGTGCCTGGCGGCACCGGCGTGCGCAGGGCCCACAGCGAGGGCTTCGCGCGTGGGCGTGGGGGCGCCTTCGCCGGCGCCTTCACCGCCTCACTCGGCATTGAGGACGACCTTGATGTCCGTGCGCCGGTTGAGCGCGCGCCCGTCCTCGGTCTCGTTCGGCGCCACCGGGTTCGCGCTGCCCTTGCCCACCGCCACGAAGCGCTTCGCGTCGACGTTGAAGTTCTTCTGCAGGTAGGCGGTCACCGCCTCGGCGCGCCGCTGCGACAGCGTCTTGTTGGCCGCCGCCGAGCCGCGTGAGTCGGTGTTGCCCTCGACCTGCAGGTAGGTGTTGCCGAAGGCCAGCATCGTCTCGCCCAGCGAGTCGAGGGTGAAGAAGCTGCCGGGCATGATCTCGTCGGAGGCGGTGGTGAAGTGAATCGACAGGCTCTTGTTGACGATGGCGCGGTCGTTCAGCTTCGGCTTGTCCTTGAAGGCGAAGCTCTCCTCGACCTTCTGGCTCTTGTAGAGCGGCGCCAGGGCGGCGACGAAGCGGTCGTCTCTCCAGTCGGGCGCGTCCACCACCTTGGTCACCACGCCCTTCTTGCGCCAGATGACGAAGGCGCCGTTGAAGAGCGAGTCGAAGTGCGACTTCTGGCCCGACAGCCCGTAGAACTGCGCGTTGTCGGCGAAGGCCGTCAGCTTGAGGCCCGACAGCATGCCCGAGACGTCGTCCGGCGACAGCTTGAGCGCCTCGGCGACGATGGCGTTGGTGCCCTGCGGGTCCTCCTTCATCGCGGAGATGGCGTCGAACCAGCCGGCCACGAAGTCCTGCGCGGCCTTCGGCGCCTCGTCCAGCAGCTGCTGGCGCGCCACCAGCGTGTCGGCGATGACGTTGGTCGCCGCGGTGGTGCTGACGAGAATGTGCGCCTCGTTCTCCCGCGCGGCCACGGCGCCCGACAGATCGGGCTCCCAGGTCACCGCCGCGTCCACCTTGCCGGCCTTGAACATCGCCGCGGCCATCGGCGCCTCCGCCGTGTAGACGAGGTTCTTCTCGATCTCCGCCTTGTCCTGCGGCGAGAGGCCGGACTGCGAGAGCAGGAAGAGCAACAGCCAGTGCGAGGGGGTGAACTTGGTGGTGGCGATCTTCTTGCCCTTGAGGTCCTCCACCGACTTGATGGTCTTCAGCGACACCACGCCGTCGCCGCCGCGGCTCCAGTCCTCCTGGATGATGGAGCGCGCCTTGAGGCCCTTCTCGGCCAGCTCGCTCGCCTCGCGGGCGTAGGAGTCCACCGTGTCCCACATGATGTCGATGTCGCCCTTGATGAAGGCGGCCAGCTTGGCGCTCGGGTCCTCGAGCAGCACGAACTCGACGTCCATGCCGTACTTCTTCTTGTAGATGGAGTTCGGGTTGCCGGGCTTCATGCCCATGTTGGCGACGATGCCCGGGGCGTGGCCGGCCCAGGTGTTGATGCCCACCTTCAAGGTGCGGGAGAGGCCCTGCGTGCCCACCGCGGCGGAGCTCTTCACCGCCACCTCGCCGGTCTTCGGCGCGTCGGTGATGCCGGAGTGGATGTTCGAGAAGTCGTCCCTGGTGACGTCGCCGCCGCCGGCGGTGCCGCCCGTCTTGCCGCCGGCGGACGCGCCGGACCAGGTGCGAATGTCGTCGCCGAAGCGCTTGTAGACGACGAAGCCGATGACGCCGAGCGCCACCAGCACGATGAACAGCTTGCCGACCGGAGTGAGCTTCATGGTCTCTCCTCGTTGTGCGTGAACGTCACTGCGCTTTCGGCTCTGCGGGCGTCGCCGCAGCCGCGACCGCGGGCGCGTTGAAGAACTCGAGCACCTTGAGCACCTGCTGCTTGCGCAGGTCGGCGGCGCTCGACACGCCGGCCAGCGTCTGGGCCTTCTTCTCGATGTCGGCCTTGAGGCCGATGATCTCGTCTTCGAGCTTCGCGATGCGGGCCTGCGCGTCGCTGATGCCCTTGGCGGTCTGCTGCTCGTGCACCTTGACGAACATGCCCAGCGCCTTGAGCTGGGTCTGCGCGGCGACGATGATCTTCGCCACGTCGAAGCCGAAGGCCTTGAGCGACGCCTCGACGATCTGCCGCTTCACGTCGTTGGGGGTGGACTCGGGCAGCCCCTTGAGCAGCTCCTCGGCCTTGCGCACGCGGTCGAGCTCGGTGGGGTCCATGCCCGACTGCTTGAAGACGGCGTCGAAGTCCACCGTGGCGGGGGCGACCGGGCCCGACGGCCTCGGCACCGAAGGCATCGGCGGCGCGGCGGGGAAGCCGGCGGCGGCGGGCCCTGCGGGGCGGGGCTTCACGCCCTGGCCGGCGAGCTCGGCGACGATGTCGGCGGGAGATTTCTCCGCGTCGGCGGCCGCGGCGGGGGCCTCTTCGCCCTCCTTCTTCTCAGTCTCGATGAAGAGCCCCAGCAGCTTGGATCCAAGACCTTTGTCTTCCGGCATGGCGGCGCACTGTTTAGCAGACGACGTTCCGTGACACTCCGAAATCTGGTTATCTCGCGCGCATGCCAACGTTCGAGGTCCACATTCCCGCAGGCGACGCGAGCGGGTTCAACGTCACGCTGAAGGTCAGCGCCGAGAACTGGATGGCCGCGCTGAAGGCCGGGATGCAGAAGCTGGGCGAGCAGGGGGCCAGCACCGCCAACGTGATGGTGGACATGCAGGACGACGGCTCGATCCACATCACCGAGGCCACCAGCGGGCGGGTCTTCCGCATTCGGGAGCTGAACCTGGAAGAGGTGGCGAAGGCGGCGGTGAAGCGGCCGTCGGTGATCCGCCCGGCGCCGCGGCCCGAGGTGAAGACCGAGCCGGGCCTGCAGGCGGTGAAGCGGCCCGAGCCGGACTCGGCGAAGACGCTGCCGCCGACGCCGGTGGCGGCGCTGCAGCAGCCGCCGGAGCTGGTGAGCCCGCCGACGAAGCCGAAGCCCTCGGCGCCGCGCACCGGAGGGCCCGTCGCGCCGTCCACCAGGCCGTCCGAGGCCGTCACCCAGCCGGCCGATCTGAAGCCCACGCTGACGGAGCGGCTGGGCTCCGGGGTGCACCGGCCACCGAAGAGCTCGCCG
This sequence comes from Deltaproteobacteria bacterium, assembly GCA_016218785.1. GTDB lineage: Bacteria > Myxococcota_A > Polyangia > JACRCY01 > JACRCY01 > JACRCY01. The sequence goes on along the minus strand of JACRCY010000004.1, from coordinate 752 downwards.
CGCATCGAGGTGGGGCAGGTAGAGGAGCTCGAGGCGCCGGTGAAGCCGGTGACGCAGCCCATCGGCCGCCCCAAGACGAAGCCCGGCGCGCAGGCGGTGCTGAAGCAGAGCGTGGAGGACATGCTCGCCGACGTCTTCCTGCGGGTGAACGACGTGTACGCGAAGCACAGCATCGAAGACGCGATGGCGTACCTGCTCGACCTCGCGCTGGAGAAGGTGGCCTGCGAGGCGGGCTCGGTGTTGCGGGCCGACGGCGCCAGCGGAGACTTGTCCTTCGCGGCGGCGCGGGGCCCCAAGGCGAGGGACCTGCTGGCGAAGCACATCACCATTCCCGCGGGGAAGGGCATCGCCAGCTTCTGCGCCTCGGAGGGCGTGTCGGTGGCGGTCAGCGACGTGGAGAAGGACCCGCGCTTCTACAGCGCGGTGGGCGAGAAGGTGGACTACGAGACGAAGTCGCTGCTCTGCGCGCCGATGATGACCCACGGGCGCAGCTTCGGCTGCATGCAGATCTTGAACCGCAAGGGCGGGCCCAGCTTCCTCGAGCACGAGGTGGGCGTGCTGGCGTACATCGCGCACCAGGCGGCGCTGTACCTGAACGCGCAGCTGTGAGCGGCGCGCAGGCGAGGCCGCCCCTCACCCGGCGCTGTGCGCCCACCTCTCCCCTCGTCGCAGGGCGAGGTGCTTCACTCCCGCTTGAGCAGCTCCCGCAGCACCACCGTGGCGTAGGCCCCGGCCGGCAGCTCGAAGGCCAG
>JACRCY010000145.1 GCA_016218785.1 Deltaproteobacteria bacterium | reverse complement strand
GCCCCGGTGATGACGACTTTCACCGACGGTAACTCAAGCAGGAGTGCGCTTGGCAAGGTGACACTCTACCACTGAGTTACTCCCGCACGACCGGATCCTTCTAGTCCAGGGTCCGTTCCTTGTCAAGCGGAGGCGGTGGTGGTATCGGGTTGGCCTGCGGAGGCGCGCCGTGGGACGGTACGTCGTGCTGGTTGGGGTCATCGGGCTGCTCGGGTGCCGCGGCGAACGCCCACGGGAGGCCAGGCCTCCGGTCGCCTCGGCGACAGCCGTGACGGCCCCGGCCCCGGCGAGCGCCCCGGCCCTGGCGAGCGCCCCCGCGAGCGCCTGGGCGCCGGCCAGCACCGGCACGATCGCGGGCGGGAAGCTCGACCTGCGAGCCGTGGACTTCCGGAACGTCACGCTGCCCGTGGGACCCGGCGAGGGCTGGACGATCCGCCAGGGCCAGGCGGTCATGGGCGGTGAGCAGGGCGAGGTGACCTTCGCTGAGGTCCTCTTCGCCGACCTGGACGGCGACGGCATCGAGGAGGCCGTGGTGCGGCTCATCTTCGAGGGTCTGCTCGGCGGCAACAACCACGGCGACTTCGTGAACGTGTACGGCATCCGGGGCGGCCGCCTCGCAATGCTGGCGAGCCACACGTTCGGCAACGACGCCGACACGCTCAAGTCGATGAAGATCGTCGGCCGCCGCCTCGTGGTCACCGGCGAGGCGCACGCCCCGGACGACGCGGTCTGCTGCCCCTCGCTCCACCACGTGAGCGCCTTCGAGCTGAAGCAGGGGAAGCTCGTCCGGGTGGCGCGGAAGGTCAGCCGCGGCGCGGGCCGCGGCGACCGGACGCCCTGAGGCGCCGCCGCCCGCGGGCGACGAGCACTGCCAGGAGCAGTCCCACGGCGGCAGGCGCGGGGTGACCGGACGTGGTGCAGCCGCAGCCCGAGGAGAGGCTGCCGTGGCCGCCGTCGGGGGGCGCGCCGTCGCCGGCACCGCCAGCGTCGTCCGGCGGGCCGCCGCCGTCGCCGCTGCCGCCATCGTCCTGGAAGCCGCCGTCCGGCACGCCGCCGTCGCCGCAACGGTCGGGGCCGGGCACGCACGCGCCGGCGCCGTCGCAGGCGTCGCCGGTGGTGCAGGGGTCGCCGTCCTCGCACCCGGTGCCCACCGCCTCGGGCGGGTAGACGCACTGCTGCGCCGCGCACGTCGCGCCGGTGGCGGTGCGGCACGGGGGTGGCGTCACGCAGTCGGTGCCAGCGACGCAGGGGGGTGTGTACTCGAAGGCGCCCATGTCCCAGCCCGCCCCGTAGGGCCGCGCGCTGCCATCATAATCGGTGTCGAAGCCGGTCTGGGCCTCCCCCGTGTCGACGGCCGGGGAGTCCAGCTGCAGGTGGTAGTCGCTGTTCGCCGCGTCCACGAACTTGGGATCCTGGCCGACGATGTCGTGCGCCGCTGGCGTCGCCGGCGGCTGGCTGATGTCGAGGAGGTTGTAGTCCCCGGTGATCTCGGCGCCGTCGGCGGCCCAGTAGCCGGTCTCGATGCCGGAGAAGATGTTGTTCCGGGCCACGCCGCCGGTGGCGTACTGCCCGCTCAGCCCCATGCCGTGGTAGGCGATGTCCACGAACGAGTTGTTCACCGCCACCACGTCGGCGATGTCCTTGACGCACAGGCCCCACGCCCCGCCGTGCGCGAAGACGTTGTTGCGGAACGTCAGCCCGCCGCTGTTGTGGTAGAAGCTCGCCTCCCCCATCAGCGCCTGGTGGAAGTCGTGGCAGCGGTTCCCCTCGAACAGGATGTCGCGGACGTGCTCGCCGTTGTTGTCGAAGGTCTGAAAGCAGTCCACGTGCGCCGCCCCGATCTCGCCGAAGTCGGTGCCGTGGAAGAAGTTGCCGCGGAAGACGTGCCCCTCGCCGAAGAAGCGCGCGTAGTCGCAGTCGCCGCCGCCGTAGTCGTAGAGCCGGCTGACGTCGTTGTCCTCGACAATCCAGCTCGTGCCGCCGGCGACGATGCCCATCTGGACCTGGTAGATGGTGTTGCCGGCGATGCGCACCGCGTCGCCCGAGCCGGTGATGGCCTCCGATTGGATCTCGTAGAGGTAGTTGTCGAGCACCTCGAGGTTGTTGGTGTCCTGGATGAAGACCCCCTGGACGTCGTCCCAGTTGGTGAACTGCGGCGAGTTGGTGATGTTGAACCCCTCGATGGTCACGTAGTGGCCGTACTTCTGCACCCAGGGCCAGCCGGTGTTGAAGCCGTGCATGGTGACCTGGCGGCGGGGCTCGGCGCGGAAGGTGATGCGCGCGCCCGTCGCGCCCGCCGTCTGCAGCAGCACGCGCTCGACGTAGGTGCCGGGCTTCACGTGCACCGTGTCGCCGCCGACCGCTACGTCGGCGCCGTGCTGGATGGTGAGCCACGGCTCCGTCTCGGTGCCGGGGTTCGAGTCGCTCGCCTGCGCGTGCGCCTGGTCCACCCAGTAGTCAACGGCGCGCGCCGGGGCGCCGGAGAGCACGAGCACCGCGCCGAGGAGTGCGGCCGCCGGCACGCGACGGGACGCGAACGCGAGTCGCTGCGCCATGACGTCCTCCTGGCTCGAGGGTAACCCCGGCGGCGGCCCCGCCGCAATCGGCCTGGGCGCCCGCCGCCCCGCGCGCGACGGCCCGAGACCGGGTTAGAATGCGGCATGGCCGCTGTCCGGACCATCGACCTCACCGACGAGCACCTGCCGAGCTACCTCCTCTGCCTGGAGGAGTGGAACCCCGATGCGCACGAGGCCGGGTCGCGGCGGCGGCGCTGGTACGAGAAGATGCGCGACCGGGGCCTGGGGGTGAAGCTCGCCGTGGACGAGCGGGGCCAGGTGGGCGGCATGATCCAGTACCTCCCCGCGGAGCAGTCGGTCATCGAGGGGCCCGACCTCTACTTCGTCCACTGCATCTGGGTCCACGGCCACAAGCAGGGACGCGGCGACTGCCGGCACCAGGGCCTGGGCCGCACGCTGATCGAGTCCGCCGAGGAGGACGTCCGCGCGCGCGGCGCCAAGGGGCTGGCGGCCTGGGGGCTCTGGTTGCCGTTCTGGATGAAGGCGTCCTGGTTCAAGCGCTACGGGTTCGTGAAGGCGGACCGCGAGGGCATGCAGGTGCTCATGTGGAAGCCGTTCGCGTCGGACGCCCTGCCGCCGCGCTGGATCCGGCCGCGCAAGCCGCTCGACCTGGTGCCCGGCAAGGTCACGGTCACGGCCTTCGTCAACGGCTGGTGCATGGCCATGAACCTCGCCTCCGAGCGCACCCGGCGCGCGGCGGCCGACTTCGGGGACCGCGTGGCCTTCCACGAGATCGACACCAGCGACCGCGCTGCGGTCCTGGAGTGGGGCCGGTCGGACGCGATCTACATCGACGGCAAGGAGGTGCGCACCGGGCCGCCGCCGTCGTACGAGAAGGTGCGCGCGGCCATCGCGCGGGCGGTGGAGCGCCAGGCGCGGCCACGGTAGGATGGGCGCATGAGCGTGCGGAGGCTCGCAGGTGTAGCCGGCGTGGCCGTGCTGGTCGCGGCCCTGGCGGGGTGCGGCGAGGGCGCCGCGCAGGCGGACGCAGGCGTCCCCTACCTCCACGACGAGTTCGGGCGCGTGGTCGTCTACCACGGCGTGAACTACACGGGCGAGGCCAAGGCGCCCCCCGATTTCACGGTGGAGCTGTCGCAGGAGGACCTCGACCGCATGTGGGACTGGGGGGTCACGCTCGTGCGCTTCCTCGTCTTCTGGGAGGCGATCGAGCCGACACGGCTCGCGTACGACGAGGCCTACCTCGACCGGGTCGAGGCGCAGATCCGCCGCTTCACCGCGCTCGGCATCGACGTCTTCGTCGACTTCCACCAGGACCTCTTCGGCCGTGGCTTCAACTCGGCCGGGCTGCCGCGCTTCGCCTGCACCGAGGATCTCTACGCCACCTACGTGCCGCGCGACCCCTGGTACCTCAACTACGCGACGCCCGAGGTGTCCGGCTGCTTCGACTGGTTCTTCACCCACCCGGAGCTGCAGGACGCCTTCGCCGCCGCCGCCGCCGTACTGGCCGCGCGCCTCGCCGACGACCCGCGCGTCCTCGCCTACGACCCCATGAACGAGCCTTACTTCGGCTCGGCGGGCGTGGGGGAGTTCGAGCCCGATCGGCTCTGGCCCTTCTACCAGCGCGTCGCCGCCAGCGTGCGCGCCGTCGCGCCCAACGCGCTCATGTTCCTGGAGCCCTCGGCAGCCCGCAACCTCGGCTTCGCCACGGCGCTGCCGGCCTTCGGCACCGGCGACGTCTACGCGCCGCACTACTACCCGCAGACCACGGAGACCGGCGGCTACGACGGCGACCCCACCTGGGTGCACGCCGACATCGCGGGGCTCGCCGACGACGCGGTGCGCCTCGGCGCCCCCTTCGTGCTCGGCGAGACCGGCATCATCCACGACCACGACCGCGCCGCCGACTTCATGCGCGACCTCATGGACGCCCTCGACACCCACTTCGCGTCCGTCACCCTCTGGGACTACGGCCGCGGCGGCGGCTGGTCCCTCCTCGACGCCGACGGCAACGAGCACGTCACGGCGCAGGCGTTCGTCCGCCCCTACGCGCACCGCATCGCGGGCGCCCCGTTCGCCATGAGCTACGACGCCGCGACCGGCGTCTTCCAGGCGTCCTGGGCCGAGGCCGGCATCACGGCCCCGACCGAGATCGTGCTCCCGGCGCGCCTCTTCCCGCAGCCGGTGGTGACGCTCGGCGATCCCCGCGACACATACGCGCACGACCCGAGCGCCGGCCGCCTCACGGTCACGGGCCACGCCGACGTGGCCACCCACACGGTGACGGTGGCGCCGGGCAGTTAGCACTCCGTCGCAGCGCTCGGGATCGATTGGTTCGGCCACCCTCGAGCCGTGCTGTTGCGGAGCGCGAAGCGCGAGCCGCGCGGGAGTCCGCGCGCAGCAGGGGAGGGGCCCCGTCGGGCCTTGCCCGACGGGGAGGGGCGGCACGCCCCTCCCTAATCGTTCCGCAGCCCCTCGAGCGGGTGCATGCTCGAGGCGCGCGACGACGGGTAGAGCGTCGCCAGGAAGGCGATGGCGAGCGTGACCGCGGCGGTGGTCGCGAACTCCCACACGCTCATCTGCACCGGCAGCTCGTTGATGAGGTAGACCTTCGGGTCGAGCTTGTAGCCGTACCGCGTGACGATGCTCGCCAGCAGGGCGCCGAGGCAGAGCCCGAGGGTGGTGCCGAGGCCCCCCATGATCATCCCCATGGACGCGAACAGCCCGAAGATGCCGCGCTTCTGCGCCCCCATCGACCGCAGGATGGCGATCTCGCGCGTCTTCGACAGCGACATCATCGTGAGCGTCGCGACGATGAGGAACGACGCCACCAGCACGATGAGCGACACGAACAGCGACAGCACCAGCTTCTGCAAGAGGAGCGCGGTGAAGAGGTTGTGGTTCAGCTCCCGCCAGTCGATGGTGCGGTACGGCGAGCCGCCCAACTCGCGCTCGATGCGCCGCGCCACTGCCTCGGCGGCGTAGACGTCCTTGAGCTTCAGCTCGATCCCGGTGACTGTGCTCTCCTGCCCCGCGACCTTCTGCGCGTCGCGCAGGTTGACGTACATCAGCCGCTTGTCGTACTCGTCGAAGCCCGCGTAGAAGATGCCGGCCACGCGGAACTCCCGCGACGGCGGCGTCTTGCCGGACTGCAGCGCCTCGATCCCCGAGAAGGGGACCACGAGGAAGATGGTGTCGCCGACCTTGACCTTCAGCTTCTTCGCGAGCACCGAGCCGAGCAGCGCGCCGGGCGGCTTGCCTGGCGCCGCCGGCTCCTTGAGCGCGGCCAGCGCGGCGCGCGACCCCTCGCCAAGCTGCTTGGGCAGGTCGAGCACCTGCCCGACGCGGTCGGGGTCCACGCCCTTGATGAGCACGCCCGCGCGGTTGACCCCCTTCGACACCATCATCTCGTTGAAGTAGAAGGGCCCGAGGCCGACCACACCGTCGATGCGCGCGAGGCGCGTCATGACGTCCTCGTACTCCGAGAAGTCGAGGCCGTACTTCATGACGATGACGTGGGCGTTGACGCCGAGGACCTTGTCGCGGAACGCCTGCTGGAAGCCGCTGGTGATCGACAGCACCACCGTGAGCACGCCCACCCCGAGGGCCATGCCCGAGATCGCCACCGTGGAGAAGACCGAGAAGAAGTTGAGCAGCGCCATCAGGCAGAGCAGCACGCTCGCCACCGTCAGGGTGACGCTCAGCGCGTCCACCCGGTTGGTGCCCAGGACGAGGACGAGCGCCGTGACCAGGCCCGCCAGCCCGGTCGCGCCGATGATCATGAGCGGCACCGAGCGCTTCGGTGCGTAGAGGTAGCGCCAGGCGACGAAGACCTCGTACGACAAGAGGCCGACGATGGCGACGATGCCCAGCAGGCGCGGGGTGTAGCCGGGGAGGCCCGGCTGCGCCACCAGCGCGGAGAGGAAGAGGAGCCGCCGGCCGCGCCCCCCGAGGGCCTGGGCGCCGGTCTTCGCCGCCCGTGCGAGCTCCACCTGACCGAAGGCCGCCATGATGATGGCCGCGACGGGGAAGATGGTCGCGCCGAGGAAGAGGAGATCGACCGTCAGGCTGAGGCCCACGCGCGCCGCGACGCCGTACCCGAGCGCGAAGCGCACCGCCTCCGCCGCGCTCGCGAGCCCCACGAAGCCGAAGATGGCGAACACCCGCGAGCCCCCCGCGCGCGACCCCGCGCGGTACAGGAGCGTGCCCAGGTAGGCGAGGGCGAAGCCGGCGACGACGTAGCGGACCATCGGGCCCTTCGCTACCTCCCCTTCCAGACCGGCTCGCGTTTCTGCATGAAGGCCATGAGCCCCTCGCGGGCGTCCTCGGTGCTCACCACCTCGAAGAACTTCTGCTCCAGGTTGCGGAGCTGCGGTTCGAGGGGCAGGTCGGCGTTGTCGAAGAACCCGTCCAGGCCGAGCTTCATGACCGCCGGGCTCTTCTTGGCCAGCTTGCGGGCCAGCTCGAGGGTCTCCGCCTCGAGCTTCTCGGCCGGCACCACGCGGTTGACGAGGCCGATGCGCAGCGCCTCGGCCGCGTCGAGCTTGTCACCGGAGAGGATCATCTCCATGGCCCGCTTGCGGCCCACGTTGCGGAAGATGTTGGCCATGATGGTCATGGGCCAGAGGCCCACGTTGATCTCGGGGGTGCCGAACTTCGCGGTGTCAGCGGCCACGGCCAGGTGGCAGGCGCACACGAGCCCGAGCGCCCCGGCCATGCATGGACCGTTGATCATGGCGATCACCGGCTTGCCGAGGTGGGTGAAGAGGAGGTTCAGCTCCACGAAGGAGGTGGTCAGCCCGTTGCGCGGGGCCTGCCCCATCTGCGACAGGTCGCCGCCGGCGCTGAAGGCCTGGCCGGCGCCGGTCAGGATCACCACCCGCACCTCCGCGTCGTCGCGGGCCGCGGAGAGCGCGTGGTGCATCTCGCCGATCATGATGGGCCCCAGCGGGTTGCGCTTCTCGGGCTTGTTCAAGGTGATGCGGGCGAGGTGCTCCTGCGGCTCCACCGTGTAGAGGATGTCGGTGTAGTCCATCGGTCCGTCTCCCTCCGGCGTGCGGGCCCGCGCATCATAGCGCGTCACCCCCGTGCCAACCACCTCCGCCCGCGCCGGCGTGACCGCACCCCGCCCGCTCACCGCGCGCGCCACGCGCGCGCCACG
>JACRCY010000144.1 GCA_016218785.1 Deltaproteobacteria bacterium | reverse complement strand
CGGCGTGCCCGCGCCCGCCGACGAGGACGACACGGGGCCGCTGCCGGCGGGCCGCGCCGCCCAGCCGCGGCTCATCGACAGTACCCTCGCCAGCACCGTGCTCCGGGCCGACACACCCCTCCCGGCCGCCGGCCGCGTCCAGGACGAAGGAGAGGCCGCCTGGCACCGCACGCGGCGCACGACGATGCTGCTCGTGTGGGGCACCGCTCTCGGTGTGGTGCTGCTCGTTACCGGCATCACGCTCGGCCTCGCGACGCTCCGGCGAGCCGAGGTCGAGCGGCGCTTCAACGCGGCGGCGGCCGGCGTGGCGCTCGCCAGCCCGCAGGGCTACCGGGCCGCGGTGGGCGACTACCGTGAGATCCTCCGGCGCGAGCCCGACAACACGCGGGCGGCCTCGCACCTGGCGCTGGCCGTGACCCTCCTCGCCATGACCTACGGCGAGGGCGCGGACTCGGCCACCCAGGCCCAGGTGCAACGGGCCTGGTTCGCCGAGACCATGAAGCTGCGGCGCAAGCCGGACGCGCGTTCTCCCGAGGTCCTGGCGGCGCGGACGCTCGCCGCGCTGCTGCAGGGGGAGCGCACCGAGGCCGAGCGTCTGGTCCAGCAGGCGAGCAGCGCGCACCCCCGCTCGGCGAGCGTGCTGTACGCCGCCGGGCTCACGCGCTGGTCTCTCGGCGACACCGAGGGGGCGGTCAGCGCCCTCAAGGCCGCGCTCGCCGACGCGCCCGATCTCATCGGGCCGCGCCTCGCGCTCGCCGCCCTCGACCTCGAGCGCGGCGCCGTCGCCGACGCGGCGGCCGCCTCCGGCGACGTGCTCAAGCAGCACCCCGACCACGGCGGGGCGCTCCTGGGTCGCGCGCTCGCCGCCATCGACGAGGGGCGGGGCGCCGAGGTGCTCGACGACGTGAAGGCGCGGCTCGCGCAGGCGGCCCTGCCGCCCGACGGCGCCGCGGCCGTCGCCGGCCCCGGTGGCGAGCGGCTCGCCCCGGTGGGGCTCGAGGCCTGGCGCCAGCTCGTCCTGGGGCAGTGCCAGCTGCAGCGGGGCGCGGCCGCCGAGGCGCAGGCCGCCCTGGAGGCCGCGACCAGCGGTTCCCCGTCCGATGCGCGTTTCCTCCTGCGCCTGGTGCGGGCGCGCCTGGCCCAGGGGCGGATCACCGAGGCCCGCGCGGCCTTCGCTGCCGTCACCCCGCTGGTGGGCGTGGCGCACCCGGCCGTCGCCCTGAGCCACGCCCAGCTGGGCCGGGCGCAGGGCTTCGACGCCGAGGCGGAGCGGCAGCTCGAGGCCGCGCCCCGCTCGCCCGAGCGCGACTTCGCGCTCGGCCGCGCCCGCCTGGCCCTGGGCAAGCCCGGCCCGGCGCTCGAGGCCCTCAAGGCCGCGCAGGCGACCCGGGCTGCGGATCCGCAGCTCAAGGTGTACGTGCTGGTGGCGCAGCAGCTGGTCGCCGGCTCCCGGCCCGACGCCACCGCCGTCGGCGAGCTGAAGCGGCTCGCGACCGGCGCCGGCGCGGGCCTGGCTCACTGGGCCCTGGGCCGTATCTTCCTCGCCGCTGGCGACGCGTCCCAGGCGCGGGCCTGGCTCGCCGCCGCCGGAGGGGACCACTACGAGTCGGCCCGCGCCGCGGTGACGCTCGCCGCGATCCTGCGCGACAAGCGCGAGCCCGGCGCCGCGCAGGACGTGCTCGAGAAGACGCTGGAGCGCGGCGGGGAGTACGTGCCCGGGCGGGCGGCCCTGGGCCGGCTGTACGAGCTCCTGTTCCGCAACCTCGAGGCCCGCGTGGCGCTGACCCGCGCGCTCGGCCTGGAGGGGGCTCCCCCCCGCGGGCCGCGTGGCTACCGGCCCGACCCCGACGACTACGTGGCCCTGGCGCTCGCGAACGCCCGCCTGGGCTTCCTCGCGGACGCGGAGGGCGCGCTGCAGCGGGCCAACGACGCGAAGGCCGCGGGGCCCCGGCTGCTCCGCGCCCAGGCGCTGCTGGAGGCGCTCCGCGGGGAGGCCGCCACGGCGCAGAAGGCGCTCGCCAAGGTGAAGGACCCCGACGTGCCGTTGCGGGTGGATCTCGGCGCCGTGAGCCGCGTGGCCGGCGACGCCAAGGTGGCCGAGGCGGCCTACACGGCCGCCCTGCGCGAGGACCCCGAGCACGTCGAGGCGCTGCTCGGGCTCGGCCAACTCCACCTCCTCATGCGGGACCGCTCAACGCAGGCCATCGCGACCTTCACCCGTGCCCTGGCCGCGTACGAGAAGCGCCCGTACCTGGGCAAGGCCAAGCACGCCGCCATCCAGGTGGGGCTGGGGCGCGCCTACCTCCTCGCGGGGCCGCAGCGGAACCCGGAGCGCGCCCGCGCGGCGCTCGAAGGCGCGGTGGCCGATGCCCCCGGCGACCCCGACGCCCACCTCCACCTCGGGCGGTATCGCCTCGGCGAAGGGGATCTCGAGCGGGCGGCCGCCTCGGCGGCCCGGGCGCTGGCGCTCGACCCGGGGCTCGCCGACGCGCACTTCGTGCTCGCCGAGGCGGTCGTCAAGAGCGACCCGCGACGGGCCCGCGCCGCCTACACCGAGTACCTGCGCCTGGCCAGGGACGGCCCCCACGCGGCGGCGGCGCGCCAGGCGCTCGAGCGCCTGAAGTGACGGCGGACGTCCCGCCCGCCGAGCCGGGCGGCGCCATCCGCCTGCTCGTGTGCGAGGACGACCCCCGCGTGCGCGCCGGCCTCGAGCGCGGCCTCGGCGCGGCCGGCCTCACCGTGGTGGGGGCCGTGGATACCGGCGAGGAGGCCTGCGCCCGCGTGCAGGCGGCGCCGCCCGACGTGCTCCTCCTCGACCTCGAGCTCCCGGGCATGAGCGGCCTCGACGTGATCGACCGGCTCGGCGGCCGCACCACCGCCGAGATCCTGGTGCTCACCACCTTCGAGGACGAGCGCAAGGTCTACCAGGCGATCTGCGGCGGCGCCGCCGGCTACCTCACCAAGCGGAGCCCCATCGTCCGCGTGGCGGAGGCCGTGCGCGACGTCCACGCCGGCGGCACCGTCATCGACCCGTCGCTCGCGCGCCGCTTCTGGAACTTCTTCCGCAGCCAGGAGGGACGTTGCCCCGCCGACCCGTACGGCCTCACCGCCGAGGAGATCGAGGTGCTGGCCCTCGTCGGCCGCGGCCTCACCAACCCCGAGGTGGGCCGCGCCGTCGGGCGCACCCGGCGCGCGGTCAAGGTCGACCTGGAGCGCATCTACCGCAAGCTCGGCGTGAGGAGCAGGGTCGACGCCGTGGTGAAGGCCGTGGCCGCCGGGCTCGTGCAGCTGTAGGAGGCGCCATCCCGGCGCTGCGGAGCGCCGCGCGTGGCCACGACGCCCGAAGGCATCCCCCCAATAATCGCCGGGAACACGGTGATCCTGAGGCACATGGGCAGGCATGTCGGTCCGGATGGCCGCTTTTCGGCGATCGCGGAAGGGATGGGTGTGGCGCGGCCCCGCGATGCATCCGCGCCGCACCGACCCGGGAGCGGACGACTCTGGGTTGCTCGAGGCGATCGGTCACCACGGAGCGCGCATTGACCGACGACGTCCTTTCCGCTATCTAACCTCGTCTCCGACGGAAGGACCCCCAGTGGCCACGCTGATCGAGATCGAGCGCACGCACCCGAACCCCCGGCTCATCGAGGAGGCGGTGCGCCTGTTCGACGACGGCGCCGTGGTCGCGTACCCGACCGACACCGTCTTCGGGCTCGGCTGCGATTTCCGCAACCGCCAGGCGGTCGAGCGCCTCTACCGCGTCCGCGAGCTCGACCGGCACCGGCCGCTCGCGTTCCTCTTCCCCGACCTGGCCGACATCGCGCGCTACGCGCAGGTGTCGAACACGGCGTACCGCATCATGCGCCGCATCTTCCCGGGGCCCTACACGGTGGAGCTGGAGGCGACCCGCGAGATCCCGAAGGCGGTGATGGAGCGGCGCAAGCGCATCGGACTCCGCGTGCCCGACGAGCCGGTGCTCCGCGCGATCATCACCGGCCTCGGCCGCCCCATCATGTCGACCTCGGCGCGGACCCAGGGCGGCGAGTTCCTCCTCACCGCCGTCGACATCGAGCGGACCTACGGCGACCAGATCGACTGCATCATCGACTCGGGGCCCGTGCCGGGGCTCCCGTCGACGGTGTTGAGCCTCGTCGGCGACGAGGTGCAGGTCATCCGCGCGGGGGCCGGGCCGGTAGCAGGCCTCTGAGCGGCGCCCGGACTATGGGCGCCTCCCGATCCCGACCACGTACTGCTCGATGCTCGCCTTGCGCGACGCCGCGGGCTTCTCCACGACCATGCGGTCGAACTCGGCGCGCACGCGGCCGAGGAGCCGCTGCCAGTCGGGCCCCTGGAAGAGCTTGCCCACGAAGTGTCCCCCTGACGCGAGGAGCGCGAGCGCCAGATCGAGGGCCCGCCCGAAGAGCGCCGCGGAACGCGCCTGGTCGAGGCTGCGGATGCCGCTCGTGTCGGGCGCCATGTCCGAGAGCACGACGTCGAAGGCGGCGAGGTCGCCGCGCAGGACCTCGGGGGTGACCTCGAGGACATCGCCGACGACGATGCGTGCGCCGGGGATGACACGGTCCAGCGGCGTGCGGTCGAGCCCCACGAGCGCGCCCCCCGGGCCGACGAGGCGCGCGCAGTACTCCAGCCACGAGCCCGGCCGGCACCCGAGGTCGAGCACGCGTGCCCGAGGCCCAAGCAGCCGGTGGCGCTCCTGGATCTCCTCGAGCTTGTAGACCGACCGCGCGGCGAAGTCCGCGCGGCGGGCGCGCTCGAAGAACCGGTCGTGACGGTGGCGCCGGTCGCGCAGCGTGCTCATGGCGCGACTCCTTGCCGTGGCTCGCCACGGCGTCTGCCGAGGAGGGGCTACGCCTGCGCCGCGGGACGGCGCTTGACTGCGGTGCGGACGACGACGTACCCGTTCTTGCCGCCGGGGACGGCGCCCGCGATCAGCAGGACGTTCTTCTCGGCGATGACCTCGACCACCTTGAGGTTCTGCACCGTGCGGCGCACGTCGCCCATGTGACCGCCCATGCGCTTCCCCTTGTGGACGCGGCCGGGCGTCAGGCGGCAGCCGATCGAGCCGCCGTGGCGGAAGAACTCGTGGGTGCCGTGGGTGGCGCGGAAGCCGGACATGTGGTGCCGCTTCATGACGCCCTGGAAGCCCTTGCCCTTGCTGGTGCCCGTCACGTCGACGAAGTCGCCCGGCTTGAAGTAGTCGGCCACCTGCAGCTCGGCGCCCACCTCGATCCCCTCGCCCGCGCCGGCCTGCAGCCGGATCTCGCGCACGTAGCGCTTGGGCTTCAGGTTGGCCTTGGCGAGGGCGCCGAGGACCGGCTTGGACGTCAGGCGCAGCGGCTTGTCGTCAAAGCCAAGCTGCAACGCCGTGTAGCCGTCCCGCTCGGTGGTGCGCTTGGTCTGGACGACGCAGGGACCGGCGGCGATAGCCGTAACGGCGACCCGCTCGCCCGTCGCGGTGAAGACCTGCGTCATTCCAATCTTGCGGCCCAGGAGGCCCATGTTCTTCGACATCTTCGTGTTCTCCGTAGCGCAGCCAGAGACGCGGCAGGGCACAGCGGCACCCTGCGCACACAAGGATGGTGTTTCTAGCCTCCGGGAACCCCCTTGTCAAGTAGATTCGCGGGTCTGGACCGTGCCCGCTCACCCCATTCGGTTGTACTCGCGAGCCCGAAACTTGACGCCCAGCTCCACCTCGGCCACGCGGCGGCAGGCCTCGAGGTCCAGGTCGGGCAGGGCGACCGCCGTGGCCGTCACGTCGGGGACGTGCCGCTTGGCGAGGAGGATGAACTCCTTGACCGCGGGCCACGCGGCGGCGCCGTAGCGTGACGGGCAGTGGCGGGCGTAGGTCTCGGCGTCGGGCGCGTTGAGGCTGACCGAGAGGCGGTCGATGAGGCCGGCGAAGTCGGGGGTGACGTCGCGGCCGTAGACCAGGTTGGCGAGCCCGTCAGTGTTGATGCGCAGCGTGGCGCCGTGGGCCTTCAGCTCCCGGGCGAGGGTCAGCAGCACGCCCAGGCGCAGCGTGGGCTCGCCGTAGCCGCAGAAGACGATCTCGGCGTAGCGCTCGGGACCGGCCGCGGCGATGGCGTCCCTGAGGTCACCGAGGTCGGGGTCGCGGCCCAGCTTCAGGTAGTGGCCGCGCACCGTGAAATCGACGAACTTGCCGCAGAAGCGGCAGGCGAGGGTGCAGCGGTTGGTGAGGTTGAGGTAGAGCGAGTCGCGGATCGGGTAGGCGAGGCGCTTGCGGCGCGCCTCGGGGTCCACGATGCCGAAGAGCCGGCGGGCGTTGCGCGTCGTGATGCGCGCCACGTCCTCGTACGACAGCCGCTGCTGCAGCGCCACCGTGCGCGCCACGTCGGTGACCCACGCGGGCTCGTTGCGCTTCCCCCGGTGCGGCAGGGGCGCCAGGTAGGGGGCGTCGGTCTCGACGAGCACCCGCTCCGACGGCGCCCAGGCGCACGCGGCGCGGACCTCGACCGCGTTGCGGAACGTGATGATGCCCGAGAAGGAGAGGTGGAAGCCCAGGTCGGCGTAGGCCTTGGCCTCGGCCGGGCCGCCGGTGAAGCAGTGGATGACGCCGCCGACGTCGGCCGCGTGCTCCTCGCGCAGGACGGCGAGGGCGCGGTCGTGCGCCTCGCGCACGTGCACGACCAGCGGCAGCTTCACGCGGCGCGCCAAGGCCACGAACTCGCGGAAGAGGCGCTCCTGCACGTCGCGGGGCGAGTGGTGGTAGTGGAAGTCGAGGCCCGTCTCGCCGACGCCGACCACCTCCTCCTCGGCGCAGAGGGCCTCGATCCGCTCGAGCGCGCCCGCGGGGGCGCGCGCCGCGTCGTGGGGGTGGATGCCCACCACCGCATGCACGAAGGGGCGGCTCCGGGCGAGGGCGAGCGCCTCCTCGGCGGAGGTCAGGTCATGCCCCGCGCCCACGCACACGATCTCGGCCACGCCGGCCGCCCGCGCGCGCTCGATCACCGCCTCCCGATCGGCGCCGAAGTCCGAGAACCCCAGATGCGAGTGCGAGTCAATCAGCTCGGCGAGGCTCACCGCCCGCCTCCCCGCAGCGCCTCGCTCATGGCCTCGTCGATCTGGGCGCGCTGGTCGTCGTCCCGCGCCGCGCAGCGCAGCTGGCGCAGCAGGTCGAGCGCCCACTCGTCGCCGATCTCGCCGAGCGCCTGGATCGTCAGCCCGCGGACGTCCTCCCGGCGATGGTTCAGGCGCTTCTGCAGGAACGCGCGCCCCTCGCCGTCGCCCAGGGAGGCGAGCGCGGCCGCGGCGCGCACGCGCTGCACCTCCGGCCGGAACACCCTGCCCATCAGGCGCCGCGCCGGGTCGCGGGCCTCCCGGGCGCGCAGCGTCGTCAGCCCCTGGAGCGCCGGCAGCGAGAAGTCGCGGTCGTCGATCAGTGCCACCAGCGCGGCGATGGCGCGCCGGTCGCCGAAGCGCGCGAGCGCGTAGGCCGCCTCGAAGCGGCACGACGTCTCGGTGTCCTCGAGCAGGGCGGCGAGCGGGTCGCGGGCGCGCCGGTCGCCGTGGTCGCCGAGCGCGGCCGCCGCGGCGCCACGCACCTCCGCGTCCGCGTCCTCGAGGGCCCCCAGGAGCGCCTCGAAGGCCCGCACCGGATCCAGCTCCGCGAGCGAGGCCACCGCCTGGAAGCGGACCTCGGCCGGGCCGTGCTGCAGGGCGCGGAGGAGCGGCTCGAAGGCCGCCTTGGAGCCGACGCGGCCGAGCGCGATGGCCGCGGCCTGCCGCGCCATCGAGTCGCCGTCGTCGAGCTGGTCGCACAGCGCCGCGACCGAGCCCGCGTCCTCCAGCTCCCCGAGGGAGAGCGCCGCCGCGTAGCGCACGGCGCCGATGTCGTCGTTGAGGGCGGCGCGCAGGGCCGGGACCACGCGGTCGCGGTCCTCCTGGCTCGCCGAGCCCAGGGCGGCGGCGGCCTGCTCGCGCACCCGCGGATCGGCGTGCCCGAGGTCGCGCAGCGCGGCGTCGGCAGTGATCTCCGAGGGGGGCAGCATGGCGGGACGGCGGGGTCGCGGCGAGCCCTACGCGGGGGCCTTGGAGCGCTCTTCGTGCTCGTGGACCAGGCGCGCGATCTGGAGCCGCGCGTCGAGCGGGATGGCCTCGAACAGCACGCCGAACCCGGCCTTGAGGACCAGTGGCGGCTCCGCGCCCTCGACGGGCACGTCGCAGTCGCCGGTGCGGCGCCACAGCACCCAGCCGAGCGCCTCCACCTGGCCGTAGCCCGGCAGCGCGAAGCTGAGCGCGACGCGCGACAGCAGCGGCATCGCCTGCCCCGCGACGAAGCAGCCGTTGGCCGAGAGGTCGTGGACCGCGGCCGGGAACTTCAGGCCGAGGTTCTCGCCGTTCGGGTGGACGCGCTCGTACAGCGGCGCCAGGCTCGGGTGGAGGTGCAGCTCGCGGTGGCCGATCTTCTCCACCAGGGTCGGGATGTTGACGAAGAGCCGCGGGGCTCGCCGTCGCTCGGTCGTCTGGGCCATCAGCGCACCTTGGTCCCTGGCGGGACCTCGCGATCCAGGGCCGAGACGGCCAGGACCTTCGGGTCGTTGGCCGCCAGGATCATTCCGGACGAGAGGATGCCGCGGATCTTGGTCGGCTTCAAGTTGGCCAGGAAGATGAGCTGCTTGCCGACGACCTGCTCGGGCGAGTAGTGCAGGGCGATGCCCGCCACCACCTCGCGCGTCTCGGTGCCGAGGTCGATGGTGAGCTTGAGCAGCTTGTCGGCCTTGGGCACGCGCGCGGCGGCGAGGACGCGCCCCACGCGCAGGTCGAGGCGCTGGAACTCCTCGATGGAGATCTCGGGTGCGAGGGTCCCGCCGGCAGCCGGTGCGGGCGCCGCCGGCGCGGGCGCCGCCGCCCTGGCCGCGGCGGCCCCGGT
>JACRCY010000149.1 GCA_016218785.1 Deltaproteobacteria bacterium | reverse complement strand
CCGTTCTACCCGCTTCTGGTGTCGCTGGCGCTCCTGGGCCTGGGCCTGCTCTCCAGGACGCTGGGCACGGCGAAGCCCTGCTCCAAGTGCGGCGCGGCGGTGAGCCGGCGCGGGGACCCCGAGGTGGGCGCGGGCAGCTCGATGTGCACCCAGTGCGTCAACGTGTTCGCGCGGAAGAACCTCGTCGAGCCGGCGGCGAAGGTGCGCAAGCAGGCCGAGGTGGCCCGCTACCAGCAGCGCAGCGAGCGGGTGAGCTACGTGCTGGGGCTGCTCTTCGCCGGTATGGGGCATGCGTTCGCCGGGCTCCCGGTGCGCGGGGCGGTGTACGGCTTCATCTTCATGGCGGCGATCACCGGCTTCTTCCTGCGGAACGGGGTGCTTCGGCCGCCCTACGACGCGATGCCGCTGCCGGTGCGGCTGGCGCCGGTGGTGCTGATCTTCGTCCTCGTCTACGGGCTCTCGCTGCGCGGGCTCTTGAAGCGGCAGGGGTGACGGCATGGCGCTCAAGGGCACGCTCAAGGACTTCGGGATCGCCGACATCCTCCAGCTGATCGGCCAGCAGCAGAAGACCGGGCACCTGCTGCTCAAGTCGAAGGACCAGGCGGTCACCGTCAGCTTCAAGGACGGGAACATCGTCAAGGCGGAGACCGCGTCGCGGAAGAAGTCGGACCTGATCGGCGCGATGCTGGTGCGGGCCACGCTGATCACCGAGCAGCAGCTGGAGTTCGCGCTGGAGACGCAGAAGCGCTCGCTGCAGCGGCTGGGCGACGTGCTGGTGGGGCAGGGCTCGATCACCGCCGACATGTTCAAGGAGATGGTGCAGCTGCAGAACTCCGAGACGCTGTTCCGGCTCTTCGGCTGGAACACGGGCAGCTACGAGTTCGAGGCGGCCGAGGTGGACGTCGACCCGTCCATCACGTCGCTGCGCGCCGAGTCGGTGCTGATGGAGGGCTTCCGCCGGGTGGACGAGTGGCCGGTGGTGCGCAAGGTCATCACCAGCTTCCACATGACGTTCAGCAAGAAGAAGGAGCTGCCCCCTCCGCCGCTGGAGGAGGACGACTTCGACTCGGCCCTCGACGACGCCTTCGCCGAGGAGAAGAAGGAAGAGAGCAAGGGCGAGTTCAAGTCCATCGGCTCCAACGAGCGGAAGGTGTACGGCCTGATCGCCCCCGGGCGCATCGTGCAGTCGATCATCGACATGTCGATGCTGGGCGAGTTCGAGACGGCGAAGGCGCTCTGCAACCTGATCAACCTCGGCTACGTGGACGCGGTCGCGGCGGTGGGCCGCCACGCCGACGACTTCGGCCAGGAGAGCGTCCTGGCCCGCGCGGCGGGCGTGGTGGCGCGGGTGGCGGTGACGATGGTGGTGCTGGGCGTGCTGATCTTCATCGGCACCCGGGTGGACGTGGGCGCGCTCAAGCTGGGCAGCAGCGACGCCACCACCTACACCGACCCGGCGGCGCAGCGCTTCGCCTCCCGGCAGCAGGTCTCGCGCATCGAGGCGGCGCTCGAGCTGTACCGGCTGGAGAAGGGCGCGCTGCCCATGGCGCTGACGGAGCTGGTGGACGCGGAGCTGCTCGCGGCGGACGACCTCAAGTACCCCTGGCGCGACACGTACTACTACCGGCGGACGGACACCGGGGCGTACGTGCTGTTGCCGCCGCTGCGCTGATTGCGCTAACGAGGCCTGACCAGGCCCACCCGATGAAGTCGCTCAACGTCGATCTCGCCGACAACGATCTCGCGCGCACCCTCGCCGGGGCGAAGAACGAGAACCTCAAGCTCGTGGAGCGCCGCCTGGGCGTGCGCGTGGGCCACCGCGGCAGCGAGCTGCACCTGTCCGGCGAGAAGGACGCCGTCGCCTCCGCCGCGAGGCTCTTCGAGAAGCTCACCGCCATGCTCAAGGCCGGGCGCCCGGTCTACACCGAGGACATCGAGCAGGCGATCAAGGCCCTCGGGCGCGCCGGCGACGAGGGCCTCGAGGCGATCGACCTGCCGCCGATCCTCGCGCGCTCCGGCCGGCACATCGCCCCGCGCGGCCTCAACCAGAAGCGCTACGTGGAGCTGATCCGAGAGAACGACGTCGTCTTCGGCATGGGCCCCGCCGGCACCGGCAAGACGTACCTGGCGATGGCCATGGCGGTGCAGGCCCTGATGGAGCGCAAGGTGAAGCGGATCATCCTCGCCCGGCCGGCGGTGGAGGCGGGCGAGAAGCTCGGCTTCCTGCCCGGCGATCTGGCGGAGAAGGTGAACCCGTACCTGCGGCCGCTCTACGACGCGCTCCACGACATGATGGACGCCGAGAAGGCGGGCACGCTGCTGGAGCAGGGCGTGATCGAGGTGGCCCCGCTGGCCTTCATGCGCGGCCGCACGCTGAACGACTGCTTCGCGATCCTCGACGAGGCGCAGAACACCACCATCGAGCAGATGAAGATGTTCCTGACCCGCATCGGCTACCACTCCAAGGCGGTGATCACCGGCGACGCGACGCAGGTGGATCTGCCGGCGGGGAAGACGTCGGGGCTGGTGCACGCGCGGCAGATCCTCCACGGCGTCGAGGGCATCGGCTTCGGCGACTTCACCGAGGTGGACGTGGTGCGCCACCCGGTGGTGCAGGAGGTCATCAGGGCCTACGACCGCTACGACGCCGACCGCGCTGCGCAGGCCGCCCTGGCCGCGGCCCACGCGCTCAAGGGCCCCGGCGAGGCGCACCAGGAGACCCGCGCCCCGACGGTGGATCCGGTGGACTGGGAGAGCGCCGCGCGGGAGCGCTGAGCTGCGGCCGCGCTCGCCGGTGCGCGCGCTCAGCCGCCGCCGAGCAGCCGGCCCGTCCCGCGGGCGGAGAGGGCGCGCGCGCGCCGGTTGAACGCCGCGCGGATCATCTCCACCCGCACCTCGGCCGGGTAGTAGTCGTTGGCCTGCTTCTGCTCGAAGCCCTTCGCGTGCCGCAGGAGGAACTTCTCCACCGCGTCCGGCGTGGCGCCGAGCTCGGCCAGCACGCGGCCGGCGAAGCGGTCGGCCCTGGCCTCCTCGTCGCGGTAGAGCTGGTCGAGCTGCGCGCGCGTGAGCTTCGACAGGTCGCCGCCCGGCCAGGTCCACGGCTGGTGGCCCAGCTCGTGCCCGAGGATGGCCAGCAGCAGGTCGTCGTCGCCCTGGTGCGCGCCGAGCAGGTCCACCCCGAAGGCGATCTGCCCGTCGCGCGAGATGCAGGCGTTGCCGCCCTCGCACAGCTCGAGCGTGAAGTCCTTGCCCTGGCGGCCGAGCAAGAGCGCCACCTGCTCCTTCATGTCCTCCAGCCGCGCGAGGCCCTTCTTGAGCTTCGGGTGCTTGCGCTTGTCCACCAGCTTCGGCGGCTTCTTGCCGAAGAGGAGGATGGTCATCGGGTGGCTGGTGAGCCGCCCGACGGGCATCCCCTGGCCCTGCCCGGAGAGGAGCGTCGAGCCGGACAGGCTTGAGGAGCGGATCTTCATCGCGCCGCCTCCACTCCAGGGCCGCCCGGCGGCGCGCGCATGGCCGCCGGACCTGCCCGGACGCCGGGGCCCGCCGGGGGCGCGGCTCAGCGTGCGAGCCCCACCAGCTTCGCGCTCACTTCCCAGACCTTCACGCGCGTGGCCGCGTCCAGCACCTCCGGCCGCCACGGCTTCTCCTCGCCCTTCTCCAGCCACTTGCCGGTGGAGGCCTGGTACTCCGGCGCCGCCGCGGCGGCGATGGCCGTCTGCGCGTTCTTCTCCGGCTTACCGGAGAGCAGCTTGAAGGCGACGCGAATCGGCAGCGGCGCCTGGGCGATCAGCGTCGTCGCGGTCATCGTCGGGTTCACCGCGTGCACC
Organism: Deltaproteobacteria bacterium; assembly: GCA_016218785.1. GTDB lineage: Bacteria > Myxococcota_A > Polyangia > JACRCY01 > JACRCY01 > JACRCY01. The sequence goes on along the minus strand of JACRCY010000149.1, from coordinate 7,151 downwards.
GTCACGCCCGTCCCTTCGAGCCTTTTGGCCAGCTCCACGGTGACGTAGTGCCCGGCGCCCTTGGAGCGGCTGAAGGCGTCCATCGAGACGAACTTCTGCTCGGACTGCAGGTCCTCGAAGTCCATCGGCTTGCTGTTCTCCATCGTCATGTTGACGATGCGCGCCGGCGCGCTGGCCTTGAGGGTGTCGAGCAGCAGGTTGGTGAGCAGGAAGGGCCCGAGGTGGTTGACGCCCAGCATCAGCTCGAAGCCGTCCTTCGTCGTCCGCCGCGTGCCGGAGAACGCCGCCGCGTTGTTGACGAGCACGTGCAGCCGGTCGTGCTTGCCCAGGTACTCCTTCACCGCCGCGCGAATCGACGCGCAGGAGGCCAGGTCCAGCACCAGCACATCGACGGCGGCGTTGCCGGTGGTGGCGCTGATGTCCTTCGCCAGCGCCTCGCCCTGCGAGCGCTCCCGCACGCCCAGCACCACCCGCGCCCCCTGCCGCGCGAGCTCCATGGAGATGGGGCGGCCCAGGGCGCCCGCGGCGCCGGTGACGAGTGCGATCTTCCCGTTCAGGTTCGACATGGTGTGCTCCGTTGGGTACGGCGGGTCTGGCGCTGTGACCGGGGCCGCGGCGGAAACTCATCGGTGCAGGTGAAGGCCCAGCGCTTGCGCGAGGTTGGCGTTCCGCCTGGTACCGGTGGCGCTGGCTCCCGCGCATGCGAGTAGCTACTGTTCGGGCCAACAGGGACTCGCCTTGGCAACTAGATGGCCCAGAACCGCTGTTGTGTTCGTCGTCGCGACCGCGCTTTGGTCGGGGTGTTCATGCGACCAACGCATTGCTGTTGAGGTGCAGTTTGTCGGGGCCGGTCAGGGCACCGTTGCCTTCGATCGCGGTGAGTCGTGCGATACGGACTGCCGTCTGTTCGAGCTCCCTCCAATCGTCCTTACTGGAAGCGCGGCCCCCGGTTCCAGGTTCGTCGGTTTCGAGGGCGGAGAATGCGTTGGTCAGGACCGGTGCACTGTCGCGCGAGACACCCGCGTTGCAGCTCGGTTCGAGCTGGTGGCACACGACGTACGCGTAGTCGTTGATGGTCCCGGCGAAGTCCGAGGGCTCCCCGGAAACCCGTCCTGTCGCGCGCCTGAGTGCGGCACGATCGTGACGGACGGAACAAGGTTGGTTCTTGTGGCCGCGCCGGACGACCTTTCGTCCTTTCGAGGTTGGAGCGGATCGTGCCAAGGAACAGAGTCCGTCTGCGAGGTGGAGGCCACTGGGCCGGTCGCCTGCACAGCGTCATTCGTGCGGAGCGGCTATCGCCTCTCGGTAGAGGTTCCGGACGGCGGAACGATAACAGCGCGCGGCGCGGACGGCCGGGACCTGATTTGTCCAGAAGTGTGTGATTCGACCCACGACGCCGGTGCCTCCATCACTCTGTTGGCGCGACCAGACACGGCATTTCGCCTCCAGTCGTGGACCGGCGACTGCGCGGGTGCGTCCACAGACTGCACACTCACCGCCAGCAAAGACATGCGCGTCGGCGGGGTGTTCGCCGCACTATGCTCAGTCGAGATCTCAGTGAGCGGCACCGGAACGGGTCGGGTAGACTGGAGCACCAGGTCAGGCAGCGGCGCCTGCAGTTCCACGTGCTTCGTCGAGGCTGACTGCGGCGAGACGATGACGGTCCAGGCCGTGCCCGCGCGTGACAGCCGCCACTCCGGATGGAGTGGCTGTGCACCAGGAGCCTTAGGGTGCTCTGCCACAGTGGCCAACCAGGTGCGGATTCAGGCAGAGTTCAGGCGCGTGCACCTCTTTTCGCGGGCCTTTCCGGCGGGTATCCACCTGCGCGCGATTGGGTCGATGCGGCAGGGCGATTGGGTTCTCGCGGGATCGTACGACAACAGTCCGGTGCTGGATGGGGTCCAACTGTCGGCAGGAAATTCGACGCTCCTCGTCCTCCGCATGACGCGGAGCGGGCAGATCGCATGGCGCTTCACCGCCGCGTCAACCAATGGCGCACCCGGCTTGGTCGTGAATGACCTCAGCGTGGGTGACGACGACACCGTCTACCTCGGCGCGGAGTTTGCGAACCCAGTGACCATCGGGTCGTCGACGCTGACACCACAGAGTTCGAACGGCAATGCGGTTCTGCTCGCGATTGAGCCGCAAGGCGGCCTTCGGTGGGTGGTGCCTTTGTACTCGATGGACCAAGTCCGGATCCGTTCACTCGTCGCAACTGGTGGTGCGATTGTCGCTGCTGGTACGCATCGCGGCGTAGCTCTGGGCAGCTTGGTACTGCAGCCGCCGGCCGCGCCTTGGACCGGCCCGAGTGCCTTCGTCGTGTCAGTAACCGATGCCGGGGTTCCTGGTTGGCTCGTGGGCGGGTGGGACGTCCGCGCTGGCCCAGTCGTGGGCAGAGAGGGCACGTTGGTGGACGTGGGCACTGCCTATGCTGGAGTGCTGTCTGTTGGGCCATGTAATCACCCCGGCTCGACCTCATGGACGACGCCGGCGGTCATGAGGTGGACCCTACAAGGTGCCTGTGTTGACTCGTCTGCATCGCGGGTGTCCGGCGCGACGCTCGCGAGCAGTCCGACTTTGGAGTTCGTGAGCTCGCTGTCTGGGGCACAGTTGGCAGCGGCCTTCACGTCCGGCGCAAGTGGTCAGAGCGTTGCGTGGGGCGGCACCGGAATGTTCGCGCCCTCTGAGCGCGGCGCGGTGCTTGCGCGCGTTGCAGGGCCGAATCCAGACTGGGTCATCCGCGGGCTCGGGAACTTCCCCGCTTCCGGAGCCCGCTGGGACGTGAACATCCTCACCGGCGGCGTGTTGGAGACTGAGAACGTTTGGCAGGGGATCGTGTACGACGATTTCCAGATTCCCAACCTGGGGTCGGTTGGGGCAGCGCTCTTCCTGCTGCGGGACGGCGTTACTGGCCAGCGGCGCTTCCACTTTCTCATACCCGGGACAGCAACCGCTGACCCGATGGGACCGACAACGACAGACCTCACGACATGGGAAGCCAACTACCGGATTCTCGGCCAGGCCACAGCGCCGGTCGATTTCGGTGGTGGCCCGCTGAACATCGTGCCAACACTCGGAAGTTCCTTCGTCGTGGAAGTGACCGAATGACCCGGCTTTTGCTTGTCGTTTCGCTATTCCTCGCAGGCGGTGCGGCGTCGGCGCAGACAATTCAGGCCGGCCTGCTGCAGTGCAGTACCGCGACACGAACCGCGAAGAGTGAGTACCGAATTTCGGGGTTGTCGTGCGGCTCCCGCTACTGTTCACAGCGGCTCAGTCTGCCGATCGTGGACCACGCGTTCGGCGCGTGCAAAGCACGAGCATTCGACACTCCCGAGCAGGATGCTGATGTGATTCTCTCTGGGTTCAAGGTCAACCGAGCAGGAGGCGGACCTTTCCCGGTGCATGGTCTGCAGGTCTTCACGCGCTTGGTCGCTTTCAGCCCGAGTTCAGGGACGGTCGACGTTGACCTCTACTTCGGAATGCCGACGTTTGAGGCGGGCGCAGACGAGACGTACTGGGCAATGGACGTGGAGGTGCTCCTCACGACCGGCACGCACTCGAGGCTCGTGCGCGCAGAGCCCGGGTTTTCGACCCAGCCAGCAATTGCCAAAGGAGTAGTCGCGCTTCCCGCGGGCACTGTGCCGCCGGGCTGGACTTTCGGTGAATTCTCGTTTGGGGGGCTGGCGTTAAGCCGTGTGGGACAATCGGGGTCCACAGTCCAGCACCTTGACTTCGATGCGCGTGACCCTCGTGCCGATTCGTCAGGCGCGGTCAGCGGAATTATCTACCTTGGCTGGGACGACGGATTCCAGCACACCATTACCGGCGATGCGCGCGTTGTTGCCCTCATCGGCGACCCCAACGAGATCTCGAAGTTCGAACATTCACACACCTACGTCGATTCGGTCGCCGCCTTTGGCCAAGTGGATACAAAAGCTCGCTCAGGCATCTACACATGCGGTCTGCGCCGCATGCGAGTCGAGGCGACGAACCAACCAACGGAAGTGTGGGCGCTCTGGGGTGGTTGGCAGACCCTGGAATGCGGTTTCCAGCCCTCGATCAGCGTATACCGTACGCCCTACCTGTTGTTCCTATCGGACCGCTACTACGGCCCGCCCCCAGTACCCGACCCGGAACACACGGTACTCGGCACCCCTGGCGTGGACTACAAGTTCGACCAAACGGCGAACGGTACCCGCGCTCGGTAGCGGCGGACGACCCTCGCGCGGTCTCGCGGAACCTTCGCCAAGGTGGGTTGACCTCTCGTCGTGGGCCCTGTACAAGCCCGCCGCCCGGACGTTCCGGGGCCCACCCTGCCTGCACCCCTCCGCGGACAGGGCGGATCGACTTCCCGGGAGGCGGAAGGACGTACCCATGTCGACGCAGGTCGAGAAGAAGCAGGAGCTCGTGTCGAAGTTCCGCACGCACGAGAAGGACACCGGTTCTCCCGAGGTGCAGGTCGCGCTCTTGAGCGAGCGCATCAACCACCTCACGGAGCACTTCAAGACGCACAAGAAGGACCACCACAGCCGCCGGGGCCTGCTCAAGCTCGTCGGCCAGCGGCGCCGCCTGCTCGACTACCTGAAGGGCAAGGACCTGGGCCGCTACAAGAAGCTCATCGACGGCCTGGGCATCCGCAAGTAGGCGGGCCGCAGCACCCGGGGCGCGCGGGGAAGGCCCGCCGCCCCGTCGATCTTTCACAACGAGGCAGTGAACCCCGGGGAAGGAAGGCGGACGGAGCAAGCGTTTTGATGTTGTTCGGAGCGGTCGAGTCATCGACCCCTGCGAAGAGATCAAAACGCCCGCCCGCCTGACGCCTCCGACAACCGCGTGGCCTCCGAGGAAACGGAGCCGCGCACCGGAGAAGAGACAATGTCAGCGAAGAAGTTCATCAAGAAGAGCGTGATGGTCGGCGAGCGCGAGCTCACCATCGAGACCGGCCGTTGGGCCAAGCAGGCCGACGGCTCGGCCGTCGTGCGCTACGGCGACACAATGCTGCTCGCGGCGGCGGTGTCGGCGCGCGACAAGAAGGACATCGACTTCATGCCGCTCACCGTCGAGTACAAGGAGAACATGTACTCGGCCGGGCGAATCCCCGGCAGCTACTTCCGCCGCGAGGGCCGCCTGACGGAGAAGGAGACGCTGACCTGCCGCGTCGTCGACCGCAGCTGCCGGCCGCTGTTCCCCGAGGGCTACGCCTACGAGACGCAGATCATCGTCAACGTCATCTCGTCCGACGGGCAGAACGACCCCGACGCGCTGGCGCTCTGCGCGGCCTCGGCGGCGCTGCACGGCTCCGACATTCCGTTCGGGGGCCCCATCGCCTCGATCCGCGTCGGCCGCATCAACGGCCAGCTGGTCGCCAACCCCACCCACAAGCAGCGCGAGGCGAGCGACCTCGACCTGGTGGTCTCCTGCTCGAAGGAGGCCATCGTGATGGTCGAGGGCGGCGCCCTCGAGGTGCCGGAGAAGGAGATGGTCCAGGCGCTGGAGTTCGCGCACAAGACGATCCTCCCCATCCTCAAGATGCAGGAGGAGCTCCGCAGCGAGCTGGGCGTGAAGGTGCGCGAGTACGAGAAGCAGCCGAAGCACGACGAGGCGCTGAAGGCGAAGTGCCGCGCCCTGGCGTGGGACAAGATCACCAGGGGCTACTCCATCGCCGACAAGCACGACCGCTACGCGTTCCTGCGGGAGACGGGCAAGGGCATGATGGCCGAGCTCAAGAAGCAGCTCGGCGACGAGGCCTACGCGAAGGTCGAGAAGCAGCTCAAGCCCATCTTCGAGGACCTGAAGTACGAGTACATGCGCGAGCTGACCGCCGGCGGCGGGCGCATCGGCGGCCGGGCGCACGACGAGGTCCGCGCGATCAACATCGAGGTAGGCCCCTTGCCGCGCACCCACGGCTCGGCGATCTTCCAGCGCGGCGAGACGCAGGCGCTGGTCACCACCACCCTGGGCACCTCGGAGAACACCCAGTACGTCGAGATGCTCACCGGCGAGTGGGAGCGGAAGTTCATGCTGCACTACAACTTCCCGCCGTACTCGGTGAACGAGACCAAGCCGCTGCGCGGCCCCGGCCGGCGCGAGATCGGCCACGGCGCCCTGGCGGAGCGCGCGCTGCGCAACATGCTGCCGCCCAACGAGACGTTCCCGTACACGATCCGCATCGTGTCCGACATCCTCGAGTCCAACGGCAGCTCGTCGATGGCCTCGGTGTGCGGCGGCACCCTGGCGCTGATGGACGCGGGCGTGCAGATCAAGGCGGCGGTGGCGGGCATCGCCATGGGCCTGGTGAAGGAGGGCGAGAAGATCGCGATCCTCACCGACATCCTCGGCGACGAGGACCACCTGGGCGACATGGACTTCAAGGTCTGCGGCACCGCCAAGGGCATCACCGCCGTGCAGATGGACATCAAGATCACCGGGCTCACCACCGAGATCATGCTCCGCGCGATGGAGCAGGCCCGCCGTGGCCGCATGACGATCCTCGAGAAGATGGCGGCGGCGCTGCCGGAGGCGCGCAAGGACATCAGCGTCTACGCGCCGCGCATCACCACCATCATGATCAAGCAGGACTACATCAAGAACGTCATCGGGCCGGGCGGCAAGGTGATCAAGGACATCACCGCGCGCACCGGCTGCTCGATCAACATCGACGACTCCGGCCGCATCGACATCGCCTCGGCGGACAGCGAGGGCGTGAAGCAGGCGGTGGCGATGATCCAGGCGCTCACCCGCGAGGCCGAGGTGGGCAAGATCTACCTGGGCACCGTGCGCAAGGTGGCCGAGTTCGGCGCCTTCGTCGAGCTGTTCCCCGGCACCGACGGGCTCATCCACATCTCCGAGCTCGCCGACAAGCGGGTGAAGACGGTGGACGAGATCGTGAAGGAGGGCGACGAGGTGATGGTGAAGGTCATCTCGATCGACTCCGGCGGGAAGATCCGCCTGTCGCGCAAGCAGGCGCTCGCCGAGCGTCAGGCTGCGGCCGGCGCGCCTCCTCCGGCCGAGGCGGCGGCGCAGAAGCCCACCACCCAGGCCTGAATCGTCTGGTGACGGACTGACACCGCCTCTTCTCCAGCGATGGAGGAGGGGCGGTTTCATCTCTGTCTCCTTCTTCCCGCGCTTGGGGATCGGGCACGGGCGACCCTCCT
>JACRCY010000138.1 GCA_016218785.1 Deltaproteobacteria bacterium | reverse complement strand
GGCGGCTGCGGCGGCTGCGCGTAGGGCGGCTGCGGCGGCTGCGCGTAGGGCGGCTGCGGCGGCTGCGCGTAGGGCGGCTGCGGCGGCTGCGCGTAGGGCGGCTGCGGTTGCCCGTACGGCTGCTGCGGCTGCTGGGGCTGCTGCGGATACCCCGGCTGCGGCGGGTAGCCTCCACCCGGGCCCTGCGGATAGTTCGCCATGGTTCCCTCCGATCTCTTGAGTCTCGAAGGCGCCGGCTACCAGTCGCCGCCGCCGCAGTCGCTCGAGCAGTCGCAGTCGCTGGAGCAGTCGCAGTCGCCACCGCAGTCGCCACCGCAGTCGCCGCCGCAGTCGCCGCCGCAGTCGCCGCCGCAGTCGCCGCCGTAGCCGCACCCGCCGCCGCCGTAGAAGCCGACGCCGCAGTCGTAGTAGTAGCCGTAGTAGGCGGGTCCGCCGTACCACCACCACCCGTACGAATAGGCGCAGCCCCAGCCGAGGGGCAGGATGATCAGGAGCACGCCGACGATGATGATGGTCCAGAGCGCGGCCGCGCCGATCGAGGCGCCAAAGATGGAGTAGCTCCGGTACGCGCGCACGCGGACCGGCAGGCTCGCCACGGCGCTGCCGGCGCCGAGCCCGGCCGCGATCTCGCGCACGCCCCCGACCGTGGCGCCCGTGACGTTGCCGGCCCGCAGGTTGGGGAGCATGGTCCGGTCCGCGATCTGCTGGAGCCGCTGGTAGGTCATGCCGTTGCGCTGCACGCCTGGCCCGGCCTCGAACTCGAGGCGGCGCTTGGAGCCGGTCGTGAGGAGGATGAGCAGCCCGTTCTGGCTCCCCTTGCCGAGGCCCCACTGCGCGTACGCCTTGCGGGCGAAGTCCTTGGGGGTGCCGGTCGTCGCGGGCACGGTGACCACGACCATCTCGGACTTGCCGCTCTGGTAGACCGCCGCGGCCACGCGGTTGATCTGGCCGACCACCGGGGTCAGCACGCCGGAGTCGTCGGTGACGAAGCCGCCGTCGCGGCGCGGGTTGCGCACGTCGGCGACGCCCGACGCGGACTCGCTGAAGAAGGCGTAGTACGCGACCCCCCCCACCGCCAGCAGCGCGAGCACGCCGACGACGATCCCGACGAAGCCGAGCGCGCGGATCTTCTTCTTGCCCTTGGGCGGTCCGCCCTGCTGCTGCGGTACCGGCGGCTGCTGCGGCGGTGCGCCGTACGGGGAGGGCGGGGGGTAGCCGGGTTGGGGCGCCCCGTATGGCGACGGCGGCGGGTAGCCCGGCTGCGGCGCGCCGTAGGGCTGCGCCGGCGGGGCGCCGTAGGGCTGCGCCGGCGGCGCGCCGTAGGGGCTGGGCGCGCCGGGCTGCCCGTACGGTGAAGGGGCCACTCCCGGGCCCTGCGGGGGATACGGTTGACCGGGTCCTCCAGATGGTCCGGGTGGGTAGTACGGCATCGCTCTCTCCCTCGACCCCTCTCGGGTACGTTGCGCCAGGATACAGGCGCGTCACGGGGGGCACAACTGCAAACGTGGCGCCCCATTGGGTTCTTGGTACGGCCGAGCCGCGGCACCCTTCCTCAGAGGACGACCTGATGACCGCAGACAACAGGCGGATGACCGTGGTGTCGCGTCCCCGTGTCGGTCCGGACGGCCAAGCCCGCGGAGGCACAAAGGTGCTTCCCGTGGCACGCCGGATGCTTGATAATGCGACCTGAGGGGGAGTCCCCTGTCGTGGAGGCCGTCATGGACGCCAGGAGCATGCGCGAGTACCTCGAGACGCTCTGCGACGAGCTGGACAAGGGCAGGCCGCTCCGGCAGCTCGGTTGGGTCCGGAAGCTCGCCCTCCCCGCGGCGTTCGGTCTCGGCTTCGGGCTCTCGGTCGGCCTCTCGGGGTGCGACACCCGCACGACGCCCGGGGCGGAGGCCGAGCTCTGCGACGACGGCATCGACAACGACGGCGACGGCAAGGTCGACTGCGACGACGCCGACTGCCAGCGGGCCATCGAGTGCCAGTCGGTGATCCTCTACGCCGCGCCCGCGGTGGAGCTCTGCGACGACGGCATCGACAACGACGGCGACGGGAAGGTCGACTGCGCCGACCGCGACTGCGACTCCTACGCGGCATGCCAGCCGGTGGTCGAGTACGGCGTCCCCTTCGAGACGGCGTGCGACGACGGCCAGGACAACGACGGCGACGGCCTCGTCGACTGCAACGACCCCGACTGCGACACCTTCGCCGCGTGCCAGGGGATCGTGCTGTACGGCCCGCCGCCGGTGCGCGAGAACTGCACCGACGGCATCGACAACGACGGCGACGGCGCCATCGACTGCGCCGACCGCGACTGCGACGGCGTCTGCCCGCAGCCGGCCTACATGGGGCCGTTCAATGAGTGGTCCTGCAACGACGGGGCGGACAACGACGGCGACGGCCTCATCGACTGCGCCGACCCCGACTGCGCCACCTACGCGGCGTGCCAGTCGGTCGTGCTCTACGGCCCGCCGCCGGTACGCGAGAACTGCACCGACGGCATCGACAACGACGGCGACGGCGCCATCGACTGCGCCGACCGCGACTGCGACACGGTCTGCGTCCAGCCCGACTACGCGGCGCCGTTCGAGTACTCGTGCGACGACGGGCGTGACAACGACGGGGACGGGCTGGTCGACTGCGCCGATCCCGACTGCGCCTCGTTCGCGGCCTGCGTGCCGCAGAACCTCTACGGCGTGCCCACCATCGAATGGAACTGCGGGGACGGCATCGACAACGACCTCGACGGCACGACCGACTGCGACGACCGGGATTGCCTCTACGCCCCGGAGTGCCTGGCGCAGCCGCTCTACATGGCCGTCTTCGAGCCAGAGAAGTAGCAAGGTGAACAGCCCCGCCCGATGATCGGACTCCTCAAGCGCCTCGGCTACGCCCCGCGCACCGGCGTCTGGGAGCTGACCCTCGCCTGCAACATGAACTGCCGCCACTGCGGCTCCCGGGCGGGCAAGGCGCGCCCCGACGAGCTGACGCAGCCCGAGGCGCTCCGGCTGTGCCAGGATCTCGCCGATCTCGGCGTCAAGCGCCTCACCCTGGGCGGCGGCGAGCCCACGCTGCGCCAGGACTGGACCATGATCGCCGAGGCGCTCGGCGCGCGCGGCGTGCGCGTTAACATGGTCACCAACGGCCGCGGCTGGGGCAAGCAGCAGGCGGCCCGGGCGCGCAGCTTCCGGCTGGAGAGCGTCGCCTTCAGCGTCGACGGCTGCGAGGTGACCCACAACTACATCCGCCGCGTGAAGGGGCAGTGGCACGAGCTGCTCGACTCCATCGACCTCACCGTCGCCGCGAGGGTGCCCGTCAGCGTGGTGACGCAGATCAACCGCCGCAACCTCGTGGAGCTCGAGGAGCTCCATGCGCTGCTCGCGGCGCACGGCGTACGCTCCTGGCAGCTCCAGCTCGGCAACCCGTCGGGCAACATGGCCGACCACCCCGACCTGGTCATCGGCCCCGCCGACATCCTCGACATCGTGCCGCGGGTGGCCCGGTTGCGGAAGCTGCCGGGGCGGCCGCACGTCTACGCCGGCGACAACATCGGCTACTACGGCGACCACGAGGCCGACATCCGCGACACGGGGGGACTGGTGCCGTTCTGGGTCGGCTGTCAGGCGGGCTGCCAGGTGATCGGCATCGAGAGCAACGGCAACGTGAAGGGGTGTCTGTCGCTCCCCTCGGCCATGAACGGCGTGGACCGGTTCATCGAGGGGAACATCCGGCAGCGGCCGCTGCGCGAGATCTGGGAGTCGCCGGACGCCTTCACCTACAACCGCAAGTTCAAGGTGAGCCAGCTCAAGGGGTTCTGCCGCACCTGCGAGTACGCCGAGATCTGCCGCGGCGGCTGCTCGTGGACGGCCTTCTCCCACACCGGCGACCGCAACGACAACCCCTACTGCTACTACCGGCAGGCGGTCGAGCGCGGCCTCATCGAGCGGGGCGGGGGGCCGAGCCCCGAGCCGCAGCCGCGGGCGTAGCTCGGGCGCAACTCGGGCTTGACGTGGCGCCGGCGCGAGGCGGAAAATGCCACCAGGGGTCGTGTCGGCCCCACCGGAGTACGACCATGAGGCCTACGCTCGCACGTGCCTGGTCGATAGTCGCCTTCACCCTCGTCCTGGCGGTCGCCGCCTGCGGGCCGACGAGCCTGATGGGCGATCAGGTCGACGCGGGGCAGCAGGACATGTCCATGCCCGGACAGCTGGACCGCTGGGTCTGGAACTCCGACTCCGGCGTCCGGCCGCCGCCGTGCGACCCGGACGACCCGAACCACCAGCCGTCGCCCGAGACCTGCAACGGCGCCGACGACGACTGCAACGGGATCGTGGACGACAACGTCCCGCCGCGGGCCAACCCCGATGTCCCTTGCCAGATCCAGGTCTGCTCGTACGGCACGTGGGTCGACGCCCCGCCCGAGTTCGCGGAGGAGATCTGCAACGGCTGTGACGACAACAACGACGGGTGCGTCGACGGCACCTTCATCAACAATGTCTGCACCCCCCTCACGCGGCAGGACCCGGCCTACACCGGCGTCGGGTGCCCGATGATCCAGAAGTGCACGGGCGGCCAGTGGGTCAACGAGGGGCAGGGCACCTCGTCGGACGAGGTCTGCAACTGCATCGACGACGACTGCGACGGGGTGGTCGACAACATCCCGGTGACGCCGTGCATGGTCAACTGTGGCGGCATCCCCAACATCGGCACCTGGCACTGCGAGAACTGCCAGAAGGTCTGCAAGCCGAATGGCATCATCAACATCGAGATCTGCGACGGCAAGGACAACGACTGCGACGGCCAGACCGATGAGGGCATCGCGCCCCAGCCGTGTCCGTGCGGCACGGGCCATCAGACCTGCTCGAACGGCACCTGGGTGGGGCCCTGCACCCAGTGCACGCCCGGTACCACGCGCTGGTGCGACGACCCGCAGAAGTGCCACTGGGGCAAGCAGACCTGCGTGGTCGACCCGGACGGCAACGCCAACTGGGACACCTGCGCCGAGGTGACGGAGCGGCCCCATGGGTGCGAGGGGCAGCTCATGTACGACGCCAACTGCTGCGACGCCGCCGGTGAGTGCTGCCAGGACGCCTTCCACTCGTGGCTCTCCTGCGGCCATTGCCAGGATCAGTGCGCCGGCTCGACCTACACGCCCTGCACGTAGCTCCGGCACCGCGCGTCGCCGTCCTCGTCTGCCTCGCGCTCGCGCTCCCGGCGTGTGGCCGGGGCACCGCGCGTCGGCCCGGAGGAGCCCGCGCGGACGCGGCCGTCGCACGTCGCGGCGGCGACGGGCAGCCCGCGTCGCGGCCTGCGCCCCCGGCGCGACAGGCTCACGTCTGGGTCGTCGGTGACCGCCTCCAGGTCGGCTACGACACGGAGGCGACGCTCCGCGCCGAGACCGCGCCCGGCACACCGCCGCTCCGCTTCCGCTGGGAGCAGGCGAGCGGCCCCGACGTGCGCGCCTCGATGCGCGCCGACGGCGGCACGCTGAAGTTCCGCACGCGGCCGCTGCACGACCTGGTGCGGCCCCGCAAGCGCTTCGGCCTGCTCCCCATCGCCGCGCACGAGATCGGCGCGTACGCGTTCCGCCTCTACGCCGACGGGCCCGGGCTCCGGTCGGTGGTGCCGGTCGAGGTCCGCTCGGCCGAGAGCGACGGCGAGTGGCCGCGCGCGGTGCCGGGGCGCGACCGCTACCTCACCTGCGGCGGCGGCGAGGGGCCGTGGCGGTGGACCATCACCAGGCGCGCGAAGGGGTCGAAGGAAGCCTCGCTGCGCGAGGCGGGGACCTGCACGCCGCGGTTCCGGCCCGACGTGCACGGCGTCTACGAGATCACCGAGCAGGCCTCGCGCCGGTCGATCTCCCTCGACGTGGGGCCGTGGTTCGGGGCCAGCGACTGCGGCCGCGCCGAGTGCCACCCGCGCGAGCACGAGCGCTGGCTGCAGACCAAGCACGGCAGCATCGCGCGCCGCGGGCTCGAGGGCGAGATCCGCGGCTACTCCTTCGCGTGTCTGCGCTGCCACGCGGTCGGCGCCTTCGAGCAGAACATCCTCGGCAAGGGGTTCGACGAGGCGATGATGCGCTCCCGCTTCGTCTTCCCGGAGAAGCTGGAGCCCGGCAACTGGGCGCGGGTGCCACCGGCGGTGCGCTCGACCCTGGGCGTGGGCTGCGACAACTGCCACGCGCCGGGCTTCTACTGGACCGGGTGGGGCGTGGCCGCGTGCGCGCGCTGCCACGACGCGCCGCCGAAGTACGTGAGGTTGGTCGAGTGGCGGCGCTCCCGGACCGCGGCCGACGAGCCGCTCCCGCCCAGCGCCAAGACCACCGACGGGTCGTGCGCTCGCTGTCACACGGCGCAGGGGTTCGTGGAGTGGACGCGGCGGGAGCCGCCGCCCAGGCGCAACTGGAAGACGCCGCACCCCGTGCCGCCCGGGACGCCCGAGGCGTTCGGGCGCAGCCTGCGCGACCTCGAGCCGCAGACCCCCCACGCCTGCCTGGCCTGCCACGCGCCGCACCCGGCGAAGCCCACGCACGCCTCGCTGCGCGAGCCGCCGCCGGGGACGCCCTACGCGTGGCTCGGGGCCGGGCAGCTCTGCGCAACGTGCCACCGCCAGCCCGCCGGGGCCCGCGACGACGACGCACCCCACGGCTCGGTCGAGGGGGACCTCCTCGGCGGCGAGGTGGCGGTGCGCGCCGGCGTGACGGCCACGCGGCCGTCCCACGCCAAGGTGCCCGGAGGGTGCGTCGGCTGCCACATGGCCCGGCCGCGCACCTGGCGCCGCGGGGACGCGCCCCTCGCCCGCGGCGGGCACACCTTCAAGGCGGTGGTCGATGGCGAGGCCTGCCGCGCCTGCCACGAGAAGGGGGCCCCGCGGTCCCTCGCCTACGCCACCGAGCTGCCGGCGCTCCGTACGGCCATCGAGGGAGTGGTCCGGGCGCGGACCGGCGCCGTCACCTTCGACGTGCGCGGCGGGCGCATGGTGCTCGTCGGCGCGAACGGCGCGGTCCGGCCGATCGGCGACCAGGCGCTGCGGCGCGCGGTCTATGCGTACCTGGTGCTGCGGGCCGACCGCAGCAGCGGCGTGCACAACCCGGCGCTCGCGCGTCGGCTGATGACGCAGCCGCTTGGAGCGTTGCAGTAAGCTGTAGGTTGAAGGTTGGACGGGGGACGGGTGGCCACGCGCTAGGGGATCACCACCGTACACACCTTCTCGCCGGCGCTGTTGACCTCGCAGGTGAGGCCCGCGCAGCAGTCGTCGTTGTTCTCGCAGAGGTTCCCCTGCTGCACGCACGGCGTCGGCGGCGGCTGGCAGGTCTTCGCCCCCGTCGGTCCCTGGCACTGGAGGCCGTTGCAGCAGTCGAGGTCGGTCTCGCAGCTCTCGCCGCTGTCGTGGCACGGCTCGGGGGCCCAGTAGGCCGAGCAGTTGTCGGAGGCCGTGGTCTGCCCCGGGAGCCAGAAGGCGGGGTGCGAGGGGTCGGCGCCGGCCGCCGGATCGCGATCGATCGCCGCCACCCAGATCTGCCGTCGAGGGTAGGCGGTGCGCCAGCCGTAGGCCCGGCGGCTGTAGAAGGCCACGAAGTGGTAGCCCCCTTCGATGAAGGGGCTGAAGTTCGGGTAGAGGTCCTGGTCGCTGTGGGCTGCGCGCTGGAGCTTCACCGGCGCTCCGCCGTTGACCGGCGCGAGCCACAGGCTCAGGTGCTTGTCGAGCGTCCGGGTGCCGTAGGGACAGGTCTCGCCGCGGTTGTACACGACGAACCGGTTGTCGGCGCTGAAGGTGGGGTAGAAGTGCGACCAGCCGTCGTTGGGGACGAGCACCTTCTTCGTCGCGCCGTCGAAGGCCTGGCTCGACTGGCTCCAGGCGATCGTGCAGATGCCGGACGGCCCGAACTCGACGTCCCAGCCCCCCACCCCCGGGATCACCCAGTCGGTGGCGTTCGAGCAGGCGTAGGCGAGCAGCCCGCCGTCGGGCGACCAGGCCGGGTGGGAGTTGTACGCGCCGAGGAGCGCGCCGAGGTTGGCCTCGCCGCTGCCCGCCGGCACCGGCGCGCCCGTCAGGGCGCTGCGCAGCGTGAGCCGGCCGTCGCTCCGGGACGTCACGAGCAGCGTCCCGTCGGCGTTGAAGGTCGAGTAGTTGGCCTGGTAGGCCCCGGGCGCCACCACCACCGTGCCCGTCTCCACGTCGGCGACCCCGCCGAAGTTGCCGCCCCCGTAGTACTCGAAGGCCATCTTGCGGCCGTCGCGCGAGAGGGTGTGGCACGCGACGCACCGGTTGCTGCCGCCGCCCTCCGGCGGCGGCGTGAAGAACTCCTGCGCCACGGGGACGCCGCCGGGCCGGATGCGGAGGATCTTGCCCGCATCGAGGTCCCAGTAGTAGACGGTACCGCCCAGGCGGGCCTGCGCGAGCGTGAGGGTCGTCGGCGTGCCGGTGAACACGGTGTGGGCGAGGTCCGCCTGGGCGGTCGCGCTCACCTCGATGGTGACCGGCGGGCCCGTGTTGCTGCTGCCGAGGATGCTCCACAGGGGCGTGCCCATCTGGAACGCGGCGATGTTGACGTACGCCGTGACGGTCACGAGCTGATCGGTGACACGCACGCGGAAGAGGTCGTTCTGCGTTCCGCCGGTCCACTGGATCTCGGGCGGGGAGACGCCGACCGGGTAGACCGTCTCGGTCTCCGGGTAGAGGAGGACGGGGGTCCGGGCCGCGTCGGCGCCCGCCGGGCCGGTGAAGAAGCTCTTGGGGTCGGGGGGCATCCCCGACCCGCTGGTGAGGATCTCGGCCTCGACGCGCACGGTGACCGACGCGGTGGCGGTGAGCGTGCCGAGCGTGGCCGTGACCACCGCGACGCCGGCGCGCGAGCCCGCCGCCGTGTAGAGCCCGGTCTGGGTGGCGATGGACCCCAGCTCCGGGTGGTCGCTGCTCCAGACGGCATCGACCGGGGCGGTCGTGAAATCGGAGTACGTCGCGACGGCGGTCAGCTGCACCGTCGCCGAGCCGCCGTTCGGGCACACCACCACCGGCGCGGGTGGGTTGACGGACAGGCTGGTCGGCACCGGCCCGGGCGGCCCCCCGTCATCGTTCGACGCCGTGTCGGCGCCGCCGCCGTCCTGGCGGTGATCCGGGGGAATGGTCGAGCCTCCGCCGCACGCCGCGACCATCACGGCCAGCGCCACCCACGACGTCTTCGCGATCCGCATGCCGCCATCATACCACCGCGGGCCGGCCGGCAGCCCGGGGCCCTGGGGGTCCCCGAGGTCGGCGCTGCAGGGCTCGTCCGGCGCTTGCCTCGACGCCGCCAAAGGTGATATGTGATGGGCCGGTCCTCCATCCGGGAGTAGGCATGCGCGGTCCCCAGGCGCTGATCGCGGCTCTCGTCGGCGTGGCCCTCGTCGCGCCGGCGACTCGGGCCGCAGCGCAACCCACGCCGTCGCCCGCGGCCAAGGCACCCCCGCCGGCGGCCAGGACGCCGCCGGCGACCAAGGCCCCGGCGGCCGCGCCCACGAAGGGCCCCGCTCCGGCCGCTTCACCCACGAAGGGCTCCGCTCCGGCGGCCCCGGC
>JACRCY010000150.1 GCA_016218785.1 Deltaproteobacteria bacterium | reverse complement strand
GCGGATGAGATCGATCTTGTCGAGCACCGCCGCGAGGTTGACCTCGCGGCCGGTGGAGAAGTTGTCGAGGACGCGCACCGACTCGCCGCGGGCGAGGAGCGTGTGCACGAGGTTCGAGCCGATGAAGCCGGCCCCGCCCGTTACGAGATACCGCGCCATGCCGGCTTTCTACCCGGATGGGCGACGGGTGTCAACCACGGCACGCGCCCCTGTGAGTGGAGTAGCGCGGCAGCCGGCGGCGCGGGCCACGGCGTCGGCACCGGCGTCGGCACCGGCCTCGTGCTCGGCCTCGGCCGCGACGGCGGCGTGAGCCGCGCGGTCTCGCTCAGGGTCTGGTTGACATGGACGGTACGAAATCGTATCGTCTTGGTATGACGAGTCGCCTCTCGGAGCGAGGTCAGGTGGTCATTCCCAAACCGCTGCGCAAGCGCCTGGGTCTGCGACCGGGACAGATCCTCGATTTCGTCGAAGATGGGGGACGCCTGGTCGTGACCAAGGTGGGCGGCGAGGACCCGGTGGAAGGGGTGTACGGCGTCCTACGCCTGCGCCGCTCGACCGACGCGTTCATCGAGACGCTGCGGGGCAAGCCGGACGCACGATGATCACCGCGGTCGACACCAACGTCCTCATCGACGTCTTCGCCGCGGACGCGACCTACGGTCTGCGGTCGAAGGAGGCGCTCCGCCGCGCCCGCGTCGACGGCGAGCTCGTGGCCTGTGCCGTGGTGTGGGCCGAGGTGACGGCGGCGTTCGCGGAAGGCGAGGCGGCGCGGGACGCGATGGAACGACTCGGCGTCGCCCTCGGCCCGCTCGGGCTCGAGGCGGCCCTGGCCGCCGGCGCCGCCTGGCGTGGCTACCGCGCGCGCGGCGGGCGGCGGGAGCGCGTCATCGCCGACTTCCTCATCGGCGCGCACGCGCTCACCTCCGCCGATCGCCTGCTCACGCGCGACCGCGGGTTCTACCGTGCGAGCTTCAAGGGCCTCGCGGTGATGGACCCCACGGCGGTGTGAACTTCCGTTGACGCCGCACCCCGAACCAGCGCTCACACCGCTTGCCCCCGGCCACCCTTTCCCGCGAAATCATGGGCGTTTTTGCATGCAACGGTTGGCACGGGGGTTGTATGGGGCCAGGGCAGGAGGCTGACCATGCGTAAGGCTGTTGCCTCGGTCCTGTTCCTGGTGGCGGTGCTGGCCATGCCCGCGCTCGCTGGCGCCCAGGTCGTACGCGTGTGGGTCGGGCCCTACTACCCGGTCGCGCCGCTCCCGCCGCCCGTGGTCGTTCCCATGCCCCCGGTCTACGTGCCGCCGGCCCCGGTCTACGTGCGGCCGACCCCGGTCTACTACCACCCGGTGGCCCCGCTTCCGCCGGTCCAGCTGGACCGCCGCTGGGGCATCGGCCTGCGCGCCACCGTGACGGGCATCAACCAGACCATCGCGGGCGAGGACAACGTGATGAGCGGCGGCGGCATCTTCACCCGCTTCCGCCACGCCCGGTACTGGGGCTTCGAGATCGGCCTGGACGGCTCGCACGGCTCGTTCGGCGACGGCCGCTTCCGGCGCAGCTCGGCCATCCCCACCGCCTCCGTGCTGTTCCACATGATCCCGAACGGGCCCTTCGATCTGCACCTCATCGGCGGCATCGGCGGCGTCTTCAGCTCCATCGAGGTGGACAACCCGCCCGGTCACCCGAACCTGTCGGTGGGCCGCCAGTCGGTCGGCGAGTTCCAGGGGCACCTCGGCATCGGCGCCGAGCTGCGCCTCGGCCGCTCCTTCGGCATCGTCGCGGACGTCCGCTACGTCGGCCGCGTGCTCGACACCAGCTCGATGGACGGCCGCTGGTACAAGAACGTCGACGACGGCGTGGTCCCGAAGAACAGCCAGGGCGTCCAGGGCTCGCTGGGCCTGATGCTGCACTTCTAATACTGCGGGGGGACCGCCCGGCGCGACACCAGCTCAGTCTGAGACCACAGCGGCGACGCGCCTCTGCGTCCCCCCGCTCCCCCGCTCGGCGGGTCCGGCAAAGCCGGTCCCGCCGCGCCACGTACGCCGGCCGCGTCTCACCCCCGCCGGCGCACGAAGCGCCGGATGAGCCGCTCCAGCAGCGCGGTGCGGGGATCGTGCCGTCCAGCGACCGCCCGCACCCACCGGCGAACGTAGGCCACGTCCAAATCGGCTCCTCGGGCGGCGAACAGGCGTTCGAGGTCGACGACGTCCTTCGGCCGCGCCAACGCGAGCTTGTGGACCGCCAGGTCCTCGGCGCTGAGGAACCACCGCTCGATGCCGTCCGGACAGCGGAGCCGGACGCGGCGCGCGAGCGACTCGTGGTGCAGCGGATGGAACGAGACGAACACGTCCACCAGCACGCGGCCACACCGTACGGTGAACAGGGCGACCCGACGGACCGCGGCGCGGGCCGCAGCGGGGGAGAAGGCGCACCCTGCCCGCTCCAGCGCCGCGAAGAGCCGACTCACGTCGGCCTCGGAAACGAAGACCGCCAGATCCACGTCGGCGGTGGCGCGCGGGAAGCCGTGCGCCGCCAGAGCCAAGGCACCGCCGATCGCGTATGGCAGGTCGTCTTCGTCCATGCGGTCGGTGACCCAACCGGCCACCGTCGCCGGATCAGCGAGCGCGGGTGCCATGGGCCGGTACTGGCGCCGCCGTAGCCGCGAGCCGGCGGAGGACGGCCCGGGCGCGCGGGCCAAGTCCCCGGGGAACCGACCCGACGCGGCGGCGGACCCGTCCCGGGAGCGCCTCCAGGCTGGCCGCCGCCATGCGGCTCATGTGCCAGGCCTGCTCGAGCCGCTCCTCGGGCGCCGCATCGGCGGCGACCGCCGCCACCTCGCGCAGGCGGTCATCGCTGCGGAGGTACTCGTGCTGACTGCGCAGTCGGCGATCGGCCGCGGTCACCCGGACAGCATACCACGCCGGTGGGGTGACAGGGCCGTGCCCCCGTCGACTTCAGGCTCCATGTTGGGGCATACTGCGGGGGGCCCTCATGAGACCCCTGCCCCCTCGCTCCGTCGGCCTCGGCCTCGGCCTCGGCCGCGCCGTCGCCGCGCTGCTCGGCTTCGCCGCGCTCTGGCCGGCGGCCGCGCGCGCCGACGTGACGCGCGACCGCTTCAGCGCTGCCGGCTACTTCCGCGTCATGGTGCGGCCCGACCTCGCCGGCGGCACCAACAAGCTCGGCTTCTGGAACCTCTACGGCCGCCTCATGAACGAGGGCCCCTGGGCCACGCTCGACCTGAAGCTCGACATGCTGCAGGCCGCGCCCGGCTCCGACGACACCTGGGCCAGCGTCCACGCCCGCATCGAGGGCGGCTCGATCAAGGGGGCCGACGTCGCCAACGGCAACCTGGCCATGTTCGCGCTCACGCAGCTCTACGTGAAGGCGGGCAACGTGCTGCTGCGCGACGTCACCTGGCAGGTCGGCACGCTCTGGTACTACTACGGCGACCTCGGGCTGTACGACATGCGGCCCGCCGACGTCTTCTGGAGCACGCTGGGGCTGTCGGCGACCTACCGCCGCGACCGCTTCGAGTGGCTCGTCGGCATCGGCGACTCCGGCTATCCCATCCGCGGCACCGACTACGACACCATCCTCACCGTCGGCACGGCGCTGCGGGTGCGCCCCGTCAGGAAGCACCTGGAGCTGGGCGTGGGGGGCGAGCTCCTCTACGAGCCGGGGGTTGCCGGCAACCGCTTCGGGCCCCATCGGACCCCATTGCCCGACGGCGTCACCTACGAGGACTTCTTCCGCCAGCGCATCGCCGAGCGCTACAACGCGCTCTTCCCGGGCCAGGAGGACCAGTTCCCCAAGCCGCAGCCGGTCGCGGCGACGTCCTACAAGCTCGTCGGCTACCTCGGCTTCGGGAACCTCGGCCCCCTGCGCTGGAACAACACCTTCGCGAACTTCGTCAAGCGCCACCCCGACAACTACTACACCGAGGCCTACGCGGGCCGCGACTACACCATCTACACCAAGTCGCTCACCGACCAGCGCTACCAGGTCAACGTCGGCAACGAGCTGCAGCTCCGGCTGTGGCCCAACCGGCTCGACCTGGCCTGCGCCGCGCTCTTCGGCTGGCGGCGCGACTACGACCACCCCGTGGCGCCGACCGAGGACAGCGAGATCTTCGTCTCGGGGGTGCTGCGGCT
>JACRCY010000132.1 GCA_016218785.1 Deltaproteobacteria bacterium | reverse complement strand
GCGTCCTTATTCGCGGCGAGGGCGTTGGCCTTGGCGAACAGCGCCCAGGCGTCGTCGGGGTTCAGCGCCAGCGCCTGCTCGGCGACGCTGATGGCCTGGTCCGGCTGGTCCTGAATGTTGAGGACGCCGGCCTGGATCGCCAGCGCGCGCGCCTTGAGCGGCGGGGACAGCTCGGCGTCGTGGGCCAGCACGTCCCTCAGCACGCCCTCGGCCTCGCCGATGCGGTCCTTGCGCATCACCCGCGACAGGGCCATGCCCAGCTTGGCGCGGAAGAAGTCGGGGTTCACTCCGAGGGACTTGGTGAAGGCGTCGGTGGCGCCGACGCCGCCCTCGTCGATGATCGCCTCGCCCCACGCCGAGGAGTAGGCCGGGTCCTTCCAGGACTTGTCCATGGCGGCGATGAGGCCGGTGCGGGCGAGCTGCAGGTTGCCCTGCGCCCGGGCGGCCATGGCGTGGGCGTAGAAGAGCCTCGCGCTCGAGGCGCCCTTCTTGCGCAGGTCCTCGATGAAGTCCTCGGCCTCCTTCGCCTTGCCGGCGTTGACGAGGTGCAGGGCCTCGCTGCCGTAGCGCTCCTCGGTGTGGGCCTGGGCCTTCCGGGCCTTCTCCAGGTACTCCTTCGCCTTCTGCTCGGCGCCGGGCTCGCGGTGGAGCAGCCAGAGGTCGGTGTTGACGGAGGCGATGAAGGCCAGCGCGTCGGGGGAGGACGACTCCTTCTTCAGCGCGTCGTCGGCGAACTTGAGGCCCTGGCGCAGGTCGGCCGGATTGCCTCTGATGGCGTGGCTTCGGGCCTCCTTCATCAGCTCCGACAGCTCCTTCTTCGTGGTGCCGCGCTGCCACACCAGCCAGACGACGCCGATCAGGATGACGCCGACGAGGATGATCTGGACGAGGGCCGAGCCGAAGGTCTCCCGCTTCTTCCACTCGCCCTGCTGGGTCTCACTGGCAGCCATGTGCGCGTCCTCCCGGACTTGCGAAGCCGCGTGATATATCGACGCGCTTTCGCCAGTGTCAATGAAGGGTTGCGGGCAGTGATCAGCCGCGCCGGGGGTGCTGGACCCACTTCGCCACCGACGGGCGGCGCCAGACGGCCTCGGCGAAGGCGGCGAGCGTCGCGGGCAGCGGGTCCTTCGAGCGCACAAGGCGCTGCAGCATGAGCGCCAGGTCGACGTCGGCGATGCACCACTGGGCAAACAGCGTGGCGCGGCCGTGGGCGAGCAGCGGGCCCACCGCGTCGGCGAGGCGGGCGGCGGCGGCCTGGGCCTTCGGCGACAGCGGGGTGGAGGCGGGCGCGCCGAAGACGGTGGTGGTGGGGCGCTCCTCGCGCAGGGCGCCGAGGTCCGAGCGCAGCCAGGCCTGGAGCTCCCGGGCGACGGCGCGCTCCTGCACGTCCCCCGGGTAGAGGCGGGGGTGCTGCGGGGGCGGGAAGGCGTCCTCGAGGTACTCGGCGATGGCGGAGGACTCGGCGAGCACGAAGTCGCCGTGCTGCAGCGACGGCACGCGGCCGGTGCGCGCGCGGTAGCTGGCCGCCTGGTGCTCGCGCTTGCCCAGGTCGAGCTCGCGCAGGGCGTACGGCAGGCCCTTCTCCTCGAGGGCGACGAAGGCCGACAGGGCGTACGGCGACACCCACGCCGCGTCGACGAAGAGCGTCAGCTCAGATGCCGGAGACAATCTTCCAGTCCCTCTCGCCGACGCGCTTGAGCGCCATCTGCTTGATGTCCGTCTCGCTCTGGGTGCGTTCGGAGAGCTGGGGCATGCGGAAGGACATGGTGTACGAGTAGGTGACGCGGGCGACGCGGCCGTCGCCGTCGAGCTCGATGCGGCGCACGGCGACGTCGAGCTTCACCTCGTCGAGCTTCTGGAAGCGGCCGGGCAGGGCGGTGAAGAGCGACTTGAAGTCCAGGTCGTCGTCGGGGTCGGCGCTGCCGCCGTCGTCGCGGAAGGACTCGTCGGCGAGATCGATCAGCGCCTGGGCGTCGCGGGACTCGACGGCGCGCCGGTACTTCGAGACGACGTCGAGGATGGCGCGGGTCTCCGAGGTGTCGTCGATCTCCGTGCCGGGGATCTTCCGCGCCGCGCAGGCCGACGCCGCGAGGGCCACTGCCATCAAGACGAGGAATCGCATGTGTGCGCTCCAACCCGCGGCCCCCTGGCCGCATTTCCGTGCATTCCACCGCGGGTGCGGGCAGACGCCAGCTTTTGCCCGTCCTCGCATCACTTCGCCCGCAGGACCTCGGTGAGGAAGCGGTTCATCACCGGCACCTCGCCGTCGAGGATCTTGAGCCCCTCGCGGTGGATGACGGTCTCCCCGATGATGGCCAGGGGCTTGAGCAGGAAGGGGAGCTTGAGGCTGATCTCGCCCTCCATGACGCGCTCGCACTCGTTGCCCACCGCGCGCAGCTTCAAGGTGCCGGTGTTGACCAGCATGTTGGCGATGGTCCTGGTGGTGGCGCGGTTGGTGAAGGTCATCTCGTGCCTGGTCTTGTCGAAGGTGCTGTCCTCGACGAAGGCGAAGTACTCGGGCGGCACCTTCTTGGGGCCCACCGACTCGATGACGGGCTTCGGGCGGTAGCGCACCTTGCGGCTGACCTTGTCGCCGCTGTCCTTCTTCTCCAGCACCTGGGCCTCGAGCAGCACGCCGTGGTGCTTCAGGAGGAAGTCGACGTAGCGGTCGTCGAGGAGCGAGGACTGCACCTCGTCGAGGGTGCCGTGGTAGCGGGCGCGGGACTCGAAGCGCATGGGGGTGCCGCCTTACACCAGCGGCGGGCCGGCGCAAACCGGGGCGTGCGTGCACCTGGGCGGGCTGCGGCAGTGCTCGCGTGTCGCCGCCTACCAGGCACCTCGCTGTACGTTCATTCGCGAAAGGAGCTCTGCCGCGAGGTTCTTGAAGTCCAGGTAGGCCTGACGGACCGCACCTTGATGACCGCCAATCGCGCCATCGCCGGGCTTCAGGAGGAACATCGGCTTCTTCGCCTCCTGAGCCATCGGCATCAGCGATCGGTAGTCCTTGAGTTGGCCCAGGCAGTACTCGTCCGAAGCCACGTCAAGGCCCGTCGCTTGCGGCGGCAATCCCAGCGATTGCCGGTACACGGTTGGCATCCGGTCGATCCAGCGCTGGAAGGCCTTTACGGCGCCACCGGCAAAGACCGAGTGTCTCGCGACGACATACCCGAGCGGCTCCATCCGGCCGCGCGGGAGCTCGAAGTCAAGCGCCGGTGCCCGCCCCCCACGGTCCGCCCAGTGATCGCGCCACATTTTCAGGCGAGGGCCGACGTTCTCCAGGCCCTGCATTGAGAACAGGTCCGGCGCAACAGGCACGATGACGAAGTCGGCCGCGATCAGCGCTGCACGGTTGATCGCACCGAAGTTCGGCCCCACGTCCAGAACGGCAACGTCGGCGCCGGTGCGGCTCCCCACGTCAGCCACCACGCGGTGCAGTGCAGTCGTCACACGGAATGCGCGCTCATCCCTGTCCAGGCACTTCGGCCACTGCTGCGACAGGTCGTCCTCGAATTCCGAAAGCTGAAGGTCACCTGCGACGAGTGAGATCCGGGCGGCCACGTTCTCTGGTACGGGCGGATCGACGTCGCCGACTCCGCGTTTGAGGCGCTCGACTGCGCCGAAGACAGTTGGGCGTGGCTTGAGCGCCCAAATGGCCTCCAGCCGGTCCTCCGTGACGCACATCGTCGACAGGTTGGCCTGGGGGTCGAGGTCGGCAAGTACGACCCGCAGGCCCAACTCCGCGAACATGAACCCAAGGTGGTACCCGAGCGACGTCTTCCCAACGCCTCCCTTGTTGTTGAAGAGCGTGAGCGTCTTCATGGCCGCCGGAACACTGTCGCGAGGATGTGCGCGGCTTCGACGGTGAAACGGACCGGTGGGTTGCCGTTCGCAGCCAGGCGCTCCCGGGCGATGGGGATGCCAACGCCGAAGCGCTCGACGTAGCCCATCGCTTTCAGCGCCTCGGCGAGGGTCGGATTCCGGTAGTCCGTGACGCCCGGCTCGCCGAAGTGCTCGACGGTGACCTGGCCGAATGGCCCGCCGGGGCTCTGGATCTCCACGCGGTCGTCGAACCACGTCAGGCGGACCGGAGCGTTCGTTCCCTCGTAGGAGCGATGCAGCACGGCGTTCCGGACCAACTGTCTGAGCGCCTCCTCCGGATAATCGACGACGTCGACACGCGTCTGTCCTCCGACCGTGGTGCGGCGCTGGACGTTGAGCCGGATGACGTCGTCGACGTGGCGCAGTTGGTCGGGAAGCGGGCCGGCGATCTCTCGTTGGTCCAGCAGCTGGTCCGTCAAGGCGGTTCCTGCCACCCGGAGGTACTGAATGTAGGCGCCAGGGAACCAGCGCCGGGGGTCGGTGCCCAGCATGAGGATCGCCGTCGCCGTGGGGATGTCTCCCGGCTGGGTGAGCCGGAGTGCCCGGAGTTGTTGGTCCCGTGTGCGTTGGTTTTGCGCCAGCGCTTCTGGCGAGATGGCCGCCGGCAGGTACTCGAGCTCGAAACGTCTGAGATCGACGTCGCCCAGCGACGCACCCGCGACGCCTTGCGCGTCGAACGGCAGATTCCCATAGCGCCGCTTCTCGACGAGCCTGCGCTCCTCCTCGGCGGTGGCGATGGCGCGCCGTGGGCCGACCCGAATCCACGTTCGGCCTTCGAAGCGGACAGGCGGGTTGTCTGAGGGCTCGACCTCGACCGCAGCCACCTCGCAGCCGTCGAGCGTGACCTTCCGAACGTACATGGTGGGGAAAGGCATCAGGCGGCCGTCCTGGCGGTAGCCGCCGAGCGTCCGCAGCAGCGCATCGTCCACCTGAAGCCCGGCGCACGAAAGGTCGTCGCGCTGCCCGATGAAGACCACGCCAGTCGCCTTGTAGGCCGGCAGGTCGTTTGCAAGAGCGCAGATTGCCTGGCACACGCGCACTCCGTCGCTCAAGCTCTCCTTCCGCTCGACCCGATCCGACTCCCTGGTGCGGAAGAGCTGAAGGAGTTCGGCGTCAGTCATTCGTTGCTCCCAACCACGTGCCATGCGCAACAAACCCCGGACGGGGGCGGCCGGCAAGCCTGGTACGTACGACGCTTGCTGCTCACTTCGCCGTCTCGTCGTGCTCGCACCGCGCCACCCAGTCGCCGGCGCGGCGGGCGAACGCGGTGCCGTAAGTCGTTGCCTCCCGGGCCAGCTCGCGCACGCGCAGGCACTTGTCGGCCCCGTAGGCGGACTCGATCGCGAGCCGCAGGGCCTCGCGGCGGATGCTGGGCGGCACCGCGTCGCCGGCCGCCAGCACCGCGTCGAGCCAGACGAGCGCGTCGCCGTGCGCGCCGTCCCCGTGGAGCCGCCGCCCCAGTAGGTAGGCCACCAGCGGCTGTCCTTCCTCCTTCGCGATCGCGTCGCGCAGCGCCACGCCCTTCACTCCGGGCAGGGCGTCGGTGAAGTACCGGCGCACGGCGTCGCGGGAGG
>JACRCY010000131.1 GCA_016218785.1 Deltaproteobacteria bacterium | reverse complement strand
GCGCGGAGCGCGGCGTGCGCCGCGTCCTCATCGGCGGGCGCGAGCGTGGCCGGCGCGAAGCCCACGTGCGCGCAGCCGGCGGCGAGCGCGGCGCTGCGGATCGACTCGCGGAGGGCGAGCGCGGACACGGACGCGACCCGGGCGGGCGATCAGCCGGCGGCCCCGCGCCCCGTGGGGCACAAGGGACGGAGGGTGCAGCGGTCGCACGCCGGCGCCCGCGCCGCGCACACGCGCCGACCGTGCAGGATGAGCGTGTGCCCGATCTCGATCCAGCGCGCGCGCGGCACGAGCGCCATGAGGTCGCGCTCGATCTTCTCGGGATCGTCCGCGGTGGACAGCCCGAGGCGCTGCGCCAGCCGGCGTACGTGCGTGTCGACGACCACGCCGGCGGCGATGCCGTAGGCGGTCCCCAGCACCACGTTGGCGGTCTTGCGGGCCACGCCGGGGAGCGTGACGAGCTCCTCCATGGTACGCGGGACCTCGCCCTTGAAGCGCGCCACCAGGGTCTGGCTCATGCCGAGCAGGCTCTTCGCCTTGTTGTGGTAGAAGCCGGTCGACCTGATCAGCCCCTCGAGGACCGGGGCCGGCGCCGCGGCCAGCGCGGCCGCGTCGGGGACGCGCGCGAAGAGCGCCGGCGTGACCCGGTTGACCCGTTCGTCGGTGCACTGGGCCGAGAGGATCGTCGCCGCGAGCAGCTCGAAGGCGCCGGCGTGGCGCAGCGCGGTGGTGGCGTCGGGGTAGAGCTTGCTGAGCCCGTCGAGGAGGCCGCGCACGCGGGCCGCCTCGGACTTGGTGGAGCGCGGCGCGCTGGTCGAGCGCGGACGCGGCGGGCGGTGCGTCTTCGCCATGCCGGCAGTATGGGCGGCGGCGCCGGCGGGGGTCAAGCGGCCGCGGGGTGACCCCGCGGCGGCCACGCGGCGGCCGGCTCAGGCCGGCCACCGCTCCAGCAGCTGGTGCACCATGCGCGCGGTGACTCCCCAGATGACGCGCCCCTCGTAGTGGTACTCGTGGAGCGCGTAGTCCACGCCGCCGTACGCGAGCGAGCCGCTGCTGCGGTAGGTCACCGGGTCGCGCAGCCGGGCGACGGGCACCGCGAAGACCTCGGCGACCTCGGCGGGGCTGGGCCGGTACTCGACCGCGCTCCGCAGGCAGGCCACGACGGGCGTCACGAGGAAGCCGGTGGGCGTGAGCACGTCGTCGAGCAGCCCGAGGACCTCCACCGTCGCCGGGTCGAGGCCCAGCTCCTCGGCGGCCTCGCGCAGGGCGCACGCGGCCGCATCCGCGTCGGCGGCGGAGCGCTGACCGCCGGGGAAGGAGATCTGGCCCGCGTGGGAGCGGAGCGCCTGCGGCCGCCGCGTGAAGACCAGCGCCGGGCCGCCGGGGCCCGGCTGGAGCAGCACCAGCGTGGCCGCGGGGTGCGCCGGATGCCCCGGCGGCGCGCCGACCTTGCGGGCACGCGCCGCGAGGGTGGCGCGGAGCGCGGCGACGGTGGCGTCGAGCGTGTCCGGGGTGGAAGCCACGTTCCGAGCCTACTGCGGGATCTTCTTCCCCGGATTGAGCAGCCCGTCGGGATCGAAGACCCGCTTGAGCCGCTGCTGGAAGCCGATCAGCTCCGGCGTCTGCTCCCACGCCACGTGGTCGCGCTTGGCCAGCCCGATGCCGTGCTCGCCCGAGAGGGTGCCGCCGAGCGCGAGGGTCGCGCGGAAGAGATCGTCGATCGCGGCCTGCACCCGCGCCCGCACCGCCGGGTCGGCCTCGTCCTCGTCGTGCACCAGGTTGACGTGGAGGTTGCCGTCGCCGGCGTGACCGAAGGTGCCGATGGTGATCCCGTGGCGCGCGCTGATGGCCGCGATGCGTCCGAGCATCTCGGGGATCCGGCCGAGCGGCACCACGATGTCCTCGGCCGTCTTGGAGCGGTGCAGCTCCTTGAGCGCCGGGGACGCGTTGCGTCGCGTCTGCCAGATCGCGCGCCGCTCGCTCTCGTCCTTGGCCACGAAGACGTCCACGGCGCCGGCCGCCGCGCACGCCGCGGCCGCGCGCAGCATCGCCGCCTCGAGCGACTCGGGGTGACCGTCGAGCTCGCACAGGACTACGGCGCCGGCGCCAGCGGGGAACCGGTACGGGCTCTCCTTGCGCCGCAGGTGGTCCACCGTGACGCCGTCGATGATCTCGAGGGCCCGGGGCGGCTCGCCCGCGCGCAGGATGCTCGTGACCGCCACCCCGGCGCTGACCACGTCGGGCATGGCCGCCAGCATCGTCTGCACCGCGGGCGGCTGGGGCAGCAGCCGCAGCGTGATCTCGGTCGCCACCGCGAGGGTCCCCTCGGAGCCGACCACGGTGGCCACCACGTCGTAGCCGGTGACGCCCTTGACGGTGCGTCGGCCGCAGCGGAGGCGCTCGCCGCCCATGAGGGCGAGCTCGAGGCCGAGCGTGTAGCGGCGGGTGACGCCGTACTTGAAGGCGCGCGGGCCGCCGGCGTTCTCGGCCACGTTGCCGCCGAGCGAGCAGCTCTCGAGCGACGCCGGATCGGGCGGGTAGAAGAGGCCGACCGCCTCGACCTGCTCCTGCAGCACCCCGGTGATGACGCCGGGCTCGACCACCGCGAGCAGGTCCTGCTCGTCGATCGCGAGCACCTGGTTCATGCGCTCGGTGGAGAGCACGATGCCGCCCTGCACCGCGAGCGCGCCGCCGGTCATCCCGGTGCCGGTGCCGCGCGGGGTCACCGGCACGCGGTGCTCGCGGGCGAGGCGCAGCACCAGCGACACCTCCGCGGCGCTCTCGCACAGCACCGCGGCCGCCGGCGGGAAGCGCCCCAGGCCCGACTCGTCGTGGCTGTACGCCTCGAGCCGCTCCTCGTCGCGCAGCACGCGCCGGGATCCCAGCTCCCGCGTGAGCAGCTCGTAGATGTCGATCGGCGACGCGGGCACGTCCCTCGGACCAGGCCGCCGGAGCCCGGCGGCCGTGCGTCAGTGCGACACCACCTTGGATGCGCTGGCCTGCGGGTGCTTCTCGCCGAGCACGCGCTTGCGCCCCTTGGCCCACAGGCGCTTGAGCCAGCCGCGCTCGGCCTCCATCTTGCGCTGGATCGCGATCAGCCCCTCGAGCAGCTCCTCGGGCCGCGGTGGGCAGCCGGGGATGTACGCGTCGACGGGGACGACCTGATCGACCCCCTTGAGCACCGAATAGCCCGGCGAGAAGAGGCCGCCGCAGTTGGCGCAGCTCCCCATCGAGAGGACGTACTTCGGCTCGGGCATCTGGTCGTACAGGAGCTTGATCCGTGTCGCCATCTTGTAGGTGACGGTGCCGGCGATGACGATGAGGTCCGCCTGCCGGGGCGTCGCGCGCGGCGCCGAGCCGAAGCGCTCGAAGTCCGCCCGCGGCCCGCCGGTCTGCATCAGCTCGATGGCGCAGCAGGCGGTGCCGAAGGTCAGGTACCACGTCGAGTTCTTGCGGCACCAGTTGATCATGTCCTCGACGGTGCTGAGGATGAAGCCGCTCTCCGTCACGCTCATGATGGCAGGTCCAGTTGGTCCGTCGAGCGTGCGCCGCCCCCACCGGGCGCGCACCGTCGGACGATGCGTGCATTGGGTAGCACAGGGGCCGGATTCCGTCAACGAACGGCCCCGGTGGACCCTGGAAACCGATCACATCGCGCGATCCTCCCCACTCCCTACCACTGAGCCAGAATGGCCACATGCCCGCATATTGATGTAGGTGTGAAACCCCCACACAATAGCTAGTAACCCTTCGGAAATTCTCTGGATTTCGTCGACAAAAAACTTGACGCACCCGTACGAGGGTGGTTAATTAAGCTGGCCCGGTGGTAGGACGTGGTAAGCCGGGCCACCTCCTGGGCAACGAACGAGCCGGGGGGCGGATCGCGGGGCACGGGAGCGACGCGGACCATGTTCATCGGTACCTACGAGCACGCGCTGGACCAGAAGGGGCGGGTCTCCATGCCCGGCCGCTTCCGCGAGACGCTCGGGGCCGACCAGCAGATCGTCATCGCCACCAACCTCGACCCGGGCTGCCGCTGCCTGGTCGCCTACCCCATGCCCGAGTGGCGCGCCTTCGTGGACCGCCTCGGCGCCGACGCGGACCTCGACCAGAACGCCATCCGCCTGAACCGGCTGGTGATGGCGAGCGCCGTCGTGTGTCCCATCGACCGGCAGGGGCGCGTCCTCGTCCCGGCGACGCTGCGCGAGTACGCGGGCCTCCACCGCGACCTCCTGTGGGCCGGCGTCGGCCGCAAGTGCGAGCTCTGGGACAAGGCCCGGTTCGCGACGGAGCACGAGCGCGCGCGCGTCGAGCTCCCCGACATCACCCGCGCGCTGCAAGGGCGGAAGGGATAGACCGCGTGGCGCTCGGCCGGCACACGCCAGTGATGCTCGACGAAGTGCTGGCGTGGCTGGCCCCCCGGCCCGGCGGCGTCTACTGCGACGCCACGGTCGGCCACGGCGGCCACGCGGAGCACGTCCTCGCGCAGAGCGCCCCGGACGGGCGCCTCGTCGGCCTCGATCGCGACGAGGCCGCGCTCCAGGCGGCCCGCGATCGCCTGGCGCCGTTCGGCGACCGCGCGACGCTGGTGCACGGCGCCTTCTCCGCGGCGCGCACCATCCTCGCCGCCTGCGGCGCCCTGCCCTGCGACGGGCTCCTCTGCGATCTCGGCGTCTCGTCGCCGCAGCTCGACGCGCCGGAGCGCGGCTTCAGCTTCCGCGCGGGCGGGCCCCTCGACATGCGCATGGACCGCTCGCGCGGCGAGACCGCCGCCGAGGCGCTCGCGCGCCTCGGGCCGGACGAGCTCGCGAGCGTGCTGCGCGACTACGGCGAGGAGCGCTACGCCGGCCGCATCGCCCGCGTCATCCACGAGGCGGTGGCGCGCGACGAGGTGCACACCACCACCGAGCTGCAGGCGCTGGTGGCCGGGGCCGTGCCCACGCGCGAGCGGCACAAGGACCCCGCCACGCGCACCTTCCAGGCGCTGCGCCTGCTGGTCAACGACGAGCTCGGCGAGCTCGACCAGCTCCTCCACGACCTGCCCGACCTGCTCAAGCCCGGCGGCCGGGTGGTCTTCATCGCCTTCCACTCGCTCGAGGACCGGCGCGTCAAGCTCGCCTTCCGCGGCCTGGCGGCGAAGCCCGACCAGCGGTTCCGGCGGCTCACCTTCAAGGCGCAGCGGCCCTCCGCCGCCGAGGTGGCGCGCAACCCGCGCGCCCGGAGCGCGCGCCTGCGCGCCGTGGAGCGCTGCTGATGAGCGCGCCCACGCCCCTCGCCCCGCCGCGGACCCCGCGGCTGCCGTCGATTGACTCGACGCCGCGAGCGTCGGCCAAGCCGCCGCTCGCGCTCACGCACCGCTTCGCGGCGCGGTCGCCGGCCCGCGTGTGGGTGCCGGCGCTCGGCTTCATGCTCCTCGGCGTGATGGGCGCCGCCCTCGGCCACGTGTGGGTGCGGCTGCAGCAGATCCAGACCGGCTACGCGCTCTCGCAGGAGCGGCGCGAGGCGCGCGGCCTGGCCGAGACGCAGAAGCGCCTCCGCCTCGAGGCGGCGGTGCTCAAGCAGCCGCAGCGCATCGAGCGCATCGCCCGCGTGCGCCTGGGCATGACGGCGCCCGACCCGAGCAAGATCCACATCGTGCGGGTGGCCCGCACCGCCGAGCGGCGCCCGGGGCCCCCCGCGAGCACCGCCCTGGCCCACGCCGCCGCCCCGGAGGCCGGGCCGTGACCGCCGCCGCCGCCAGCCAGGTGGTGAAGTGGGTGCGCGTGCGCCTGTGCGTCACGGGCGCCCTGCTCGGCGTGATCCTCATCGGGCTCGGCTACCGCGCCTTCAAGCTGCAGGTGCTCCAGGCGCCGCGGCTCCGCGCCATGGCCGAGGAGCAGTACCTGAAGGAGATCGAGGTCGGGGTCCAGCGGGGGACCATCCTCGACCGGCACGGCGCCGTGCTGGCCCAGAGCGTCGAGGTCGACTCGGTCTACGCCAACCCCCGCCAGGTGAGCGGCGACCGGCACGATCTCGCCCGCCGGCTGGCGCGGATCCTCTCGCTCCGCACCGAGGACGTGCTCGCCAAGCTGCAGCAGCGCCGCTACTTCACCTGGATCAAGCGCCGCGTGAGCCGGGAGGAGGCCCACGGCGTGCAGGCCCTCGGCGTCCCGGGCCTGGGGCTGACCACCGAGCCGCGGCGCTTCTACCCCAACCAGGACCTGGCCGGGCCGCTCATCGGCCACGCCGGCGTCGACGGCCGCGGCCTCGACGGCATCGAGCTGGGGCTGGACCAGCACCTCCGCGGCGAGCGGCGGACGGTCAGCGGCCTGCGCGACGCGCTCGGCCGCGAGCTGTTCGTCACCGGGGTCCCCGACTCGCGCACCCCGGCGGCCAACGACGTGGTCCTCACCATCGACAAGTTCATCCAGTACGCGGCCGAGCGGGCCCTCGCCGAGGGGCTGCAGAAGCAGCGCGCCCGGGCCGG
The DNA here is from genome assembly GCA_016218785.1 of Deltaproteobacteria bacterium. Classification (GTDB taxonomy): domain Bacteria; phylum Myxococcota_A; class Polyangia; order JACRCY01; family JACRCY01; genus JACRCY01. The sequence continues at coordinate 1,092 of JACRCY010000131.1, read as the reverse complement.
CACCGTCGTGGTGCTGGATCCCCAGACCGGCCAGATCCTGGCGCTGGCGAGCCGGCCGGGGCTCGATCCCAACCGGCCCGGGGCCGCCCGCGACGCCGGCGCGCGCAACCGCGCCGTCACCGACCCCTACGAGCCCGGCTCGACGATGAAGACGTTCACGGTTTCGGCCGCGCTCGACGCCGGCGTGGTCAAGCCGACCGACACGTGGCACTGCGAGAACGGCCGCATGAAGATCGGCAAGTACACCATCCACGACGCCCACCCCCACGGCGTCCTGTCGACCGCCGAGGTCATCCAGAAATCGTCGAACATCGGCGCCACCAAGATCTCGCGCCGCCTGGGCAAGGAGCGGCTCCACGAGTACCTGCTCAACTTCGGCTTCGGCCGACCCACGGGCGTCGGCCTGCCCGGCGAGCGCGCGGGCCGCGTCCGGCGCCCGGAGTCCTGGGGCGAGATCGGCCTGGCCACCGTCTCCTTCGGGCAGGGGATCACCGCGACGCCGCTGCAGATGCTCGCGGCGCTCGCGGCCGTCGGCAACGGCGGAATGCTGCATCCCCCCACCATCGTTCTCAAGGTGCGGGACGCGGCCGGACGCACCGTCTACGCCCCCGCGCCACAGCCGCGTCGGGTCCTGCGCCCCGAGGCGGCGCGCGCCATGGTCGAGATGCTCAAGCTGGCCACCAGGAAAGGCGGCACCGCGACGCAGGCCGCGATCCCCGGCTTCGAGGTCGGCGGCAAGACCGGCACCGCGCAGAAGGTCGACTCGGCGACCGGCCACTACTCCCGCGACAAGGTCATCGCCTCCTTCATGGGCCTGGTGCCGGCGGACGACCCCAAGCTGGCGATCATGGTCATCGTCGACGAGCCCGGCGCGGACCACTACGGCGGCCTCGTCGCCGGCCCGATCTTCAAGCGCCTCGCCGAGGAGGCGCTGCGCTACCTCGGCGCCACCGCCAACGAGGCGTTGGTGGCGGGGGCGCCCGACTCGCGCGGCCCGGCCGAGGAGGCCCTCGGCGCCGCCGAGCTGGTGCCCGAGCGCGACGTCGCCGCGGAGCCGGCCCCGGCGGCCCCGGCGGCCCCGGCGGCCCCGGC
>JACRCY010000141.1 GCA_016218785.1 Deltaproteobacteria bacterium | reverse complement strand
CTGGCCGTACCCCGGCGGCGCCTGCGGCGGCTGGCCGTACGCCGGCGGCGCCGGGGGGGGCGGATACGCGGCCGGCTGCTGCCCGTACGCGGGCGGGGCCTGCGGCGGCTGGCCGTAGGCCGGCTGGGCGGCCTGGGCCGGGAAGCGATATCCGCACGAAGGACAGAACTGAGCTCCGGCAGGAAGCACGCTACGACACTGTGGGCAGTTCATCGTCTCTCCTGTCCGCGTCGGTGCGTCGGTCAGTTACGAGGCGGGAGGGTAGAACAAGAGCAGGAAAAAGGCAAATGGGGAACTCGACGGGCCGGCGCTCAGGGCGCGGACGGCGCCATGGGATCGGCGTGCACCGGGTGACCGAGGCGGCCCCAGCGGACGCCGTCGGGGCCCCCCTTCGACCACCAGACGATGAGCGCGCGTCCCTTGATCAGCGCGACGTGCACGGTGCCGAAGTAGCGGCTGTCGTTCGAGTCGTCGCGGTGGTCCCCCATCATGAAGACCTCGCCGCGCGGGACGTTCACGGGCCCGAAGTCCCGCTGCCGGGCGCCCGGGGAGGTGTAGGTGACGTAGCGCCGGCGCCCCAGGGTCTCGACCCGGGCCTCGCACTCGCGCTCCTCCCACCGTCGCTCCATCTCGATGTAGTCGCGGTAGGTGCAGGGGCCCTCGAGCGGCTCGGAGGGCACGGGCCGGTTGTTCACGAAGAGCACCCCGCGGCGCAGCATCACCGTGTCCCCCCCGGCCGCCACGACGCGCTTGATGATGTCCTGGCCGTCGTGGGGGTGGCTGAAGACCACCACGTCACCGCGGGACGGGCGCGACCACACGAACAGCGCGCGCTCGGTGAGCGGGATGCGCAGGCCGTAGGCCGCCTTGGCGACGAAGATGTCGTCGCCGATCTGCAGCGTCGGCAGCATCGATCCGGAGGGGATGGTGAAGGCCTCGACCACGAAGGCCCGCAGGAAGAGCGCCAGGAAGACGGCGCCGCCGATCGACTCGGCGTACTCGCGCACGCGGCTCTTGCGCGCGAACGCGAGGTGCTGGTCGAGCAGCCGGTAGAGCGCCTCGAGCGCCTCCTCGATGGCTGCCGGATCGCGCCCCCGTGCCACGGCGCGCAGGCGATCGATGGCCGCGCGTACCTCGCCGCGCACCGCCTCGCCCAAGCGGTGACGGCCGCGGCGGAGGCGCCCCTTCGCGTCCGCGACCAGATCGCCCGCGTCACGGCGCGCCCGCCGGAGCTCGAGCCAGTCGCGCAGCCTGCCCATGGTGTGAGTTCGCTCTCGGCGGGGCCCCGGGAGCCCGGCCCCGATACCCGGCCCGGTTATTGTTGGACCGAGAATCGCCCCGGGTCAACCCGGGCGGCGGCGCGCGGGGCGCGAAAGCGCCTTGCGGGGCTCACGCGACCGTGTCTAAATGCGCCAGCATCTCGTCCGGGGGGGCGGCCATGACCGACGTCCAGCGCGTGACTGGCAACGGGAACAACAACGGTGGCGCCGCCCGCCTCGCCGCCGCCCGCGCGGCCGGCGAGTTCCTCTTCCTCTCGGACATCATCGGCCGGCCGGTGCACACGCCCTCCCGAAAGCGCCTCGGCCGCGCCCGCGACGTCGTCGCCCGCGCCGGCGAGGTCTACCCCCTGGTGGAGGGACTGGTGGTGGCCACGCGCGGCCGCGATCCGCAGGGGCAGGTCTTCGTGCCGTGGAAGGCCGTCGGTGCCCTGGGCCCGCGCGGCATCGCGCTCGGCGAGGAGGGCCCCTTCCCGGTCATGGCCGCGGAGCGCACTCCGCGAGAGCTGCACCTGGCGCTGGACATTCTCGACCGCCAGATCGTCGACACCCTGGGCGCCAAGGTGGTGCGCGTCAACGACCTGCACTTCCTGCGCGCCGGCCCCGAGATGCGCCTGGTGCACGTCGACGTGGGCGCCCGCGGCCTGGTCCGCCGTATGGGGTGGCAGCGCCCGGTCGACACCCTCCTGCGCCTGATGCGGCCGGGAGCCCGCTACCTCCTCAAGGAGCGCTTCGTCAGCTGGAAGTACGTCCAGCCCCTCTCGGCCGATCCGGCCGCGCTGCACCTGAACATCCCGCAACGCCAGCTCTCCGAGCTGCACCCGGCCGACATCGCCGAGATCATGGAGGAGCTCGACGCGCAGGAGCGCGAGGCGCTCTTCAGCAAGCTGGACGTCGAGACCGCCGCCGACACCCTCGAGGAGGTCGACGCGAAGCTGCAGCGCGAGCTGATCGAGGCGGTCGCGCCGGAGCGCGCCGCCGACATCGTCGAGGAGATGAGCCCCGACGACGCGGCCGACCTCCTCAAGGACCTCCCCGCCGCGCAAGCGCAGGAGATCCTCGAGGAGATGGAGCACGAGGAGGCAGAGGACGTCAAGGAGCTGCTCGCCTACGATCCCGACACGGCGGGCGGCCTCATGACCACCGACTTCGTGGTGCTCCGTCCCGAGCTGACCGCCGCCGAGGCCATCGACTGGGTGCGGCGCGAGGCCTCCGAGAAGGAGGCGGTCTACTACCTCTACGTCACCGACGACGCCGGCTCGCTGAAGGGGGTCATCTCGCTCCGCGAGCTGGTCCTCGCGAAGGCCCCCCAGGCGGTCGCCGATCTCATGTCCGACCACCCGGTGACCGTGGCCCCCGACGCCGGCCTCCTCGACGTCGCCAGCACCGCGGCCAAGTACAACCTGCTCGCCGTGCCCGTGGTGGACGCCCAGCACCAGGTCCTCGGCATCGTCACGGTCGACGACCTCCTCGACCGCGTGATGCAGCGGACGTAGAGCGCCTGCGGGCCCCGGCCCGTTGTGGCGCTGGGGTCCGCGCTCGCGCCGCCCGGGGGGCCTTGCCGACCCGAGCCGATGGACGCTCACCAGGCGTTGTATATCGCGTTTTGAAATGTGATATACAACGAGCATGCGGCTCCACCAACCCGAGACGCAGACGCTCTACGCCCAACTCTTCGAGGCCGCGGTGTCCCACGAACTCGATCTCGTCGGGGGCTTCGCCAATGGCCTGGTCGTCGAGCGCGAGGTCCGCCGGCGCACCTACCTCTACTGGCAGCTCCGCGATCTGGCGGGGCGCCTGCGGCAGGCCGGACGGCGGCCCCGCTACTCGGAGCCGGCGTCCACCCGGCCGCGCCGGCTCTTGGTCTCGGCGCGCGCGTGCTTGTCGCGGAGCATCTTCTCCTTGGCGCGGCGCGAGCGGCGCCGCTTCTGGCGCCGCACCTTCTCGATGCGCTGCTCCTCGGCGCTGGCCGCCCCCAGGATCCGGCGCTCCAGCCGGTCGCACAGGAGGCAGCGGGCGTGGTACCGGTTGAGCGCCTGCGCGCGCTCCCGCTGGCACTTCACCTGGATGCCGCTCGGGCGGTGGGTCAGGAGCACGCACGTCGCCACCTTGTTGACGTTCTGCCCGCCCTTCCCGCTCGAGTGGACGAACTGCTCCTCGAGGTCGTCCTCGCGGATGCCCAGCCGCGCCATGCGCGCGGCGAGCGCCTCACCCCTTGCGCTGGAGACGGGGAACATGGCCGGCCCGAGGAAGTGTAGCGCCGGGACGGGCGGTCGTGTAGGCTCTGTGGCTCCGGAGCCCAACCGCAGCCCCACCTGGAGGAATCGATGCGTCGTCTCTCGATACTGTTCGCAACAGTCGCCCTCGTCAGCCTCTTCGCGGTCGCCTGCGACCAGCCGGCGGCCCCGACCGTCGCCGTCAAGGATCAGAAGGTCGCGCCCGCGGCCACCGGCGACAAGGCGCCGGCCGTCGCGGTGCCGGCCCCGGCCAGCCAGGCGGTGCCGGCCGGCCAGGCGGCGGGGACGTGCCCCTGCGCGAAGGGCGAGAAGTGCAACTGCCCCGAGGGCAAGTGCACGTGCCCCAAGTGCCAGGCCGAGAAGTGCGGCTGCGCCAAGGGCGGCGAGTGCCCCCACGCCAAGGGCGGCGAGTGCCCCAAGGGCGAGGGCGGCAAGTGCACCTGCCCCAAGGGCCCCGACGGCAAGCCCACCTGCCCCAAGGGTTGCTGCGAGGGCGCCAAGGCCGGCGACTGCCCCCACGCCAAGGGCGGCGGGTGCCCCAAGGGCCCCGACGGCAAGTGCACCTGCGCCTGCGGCAAGGGCGAGGGCCCGAAGGCGGCGACTGGCGAGTGCCCGCACAAGGCGGCTGGCGCGTGCCCGCACCAGGCGGCTGGCGCGCGCCCGCACGCGGCCAAGGCGGCAGCGGCCGGCGCGGCGCCGACCCCGGCCCCGGCCAAGGCCCCAGCACCCGCGAAGTAGCGCCGTCCCGACCGGGGACGGTCCGTCACACCAGCGTGATCTTCGCGATCTCCGGCGGGGCCAGCACCCGGAAGGGCGGCCCCCAGAAGCCGATCCCCCGGCTGACGTAGATGTGCGCGTCGCCCAGCCGGTAATGCCCTGCGGCCCACCGGTACGCCAGCTTGCTGATCCCGATGATCGGGAACATCTGCCCCCCGTGCGTGTGGCCGCTGAGCTGCAGGCCCACGCCGGCGGCCGCCGCCCGCGCGAAGTCGCGCGGCTGGTGGGCGAGCAGCACGGCCGCCCGCTCCGGGTCGCGGCCGGCGAGCGCCGGGTCGAGGTCGTTGCGGCCGGGCCCGGGCTGCCGCCCCGGCTGGCGCCGCCGGGTCCCGGCGCTCCAGTCGTCCACGCCGAGCAGATCGAGCGAGGCCGCGCCGTCGCCGAGCGGGACGCGCTGGTTGCGCAGCACGGTCACGCCGATGCCGCGCAGGGCCGCGCACAGCGGCTCCACGCCGACGTAGAACTCGTGGTTGCCGGTGACGAAGAAGGTGCCGTAGCGGGAGCGCAGGGCCCGCAGCTCGGGCAGGATGCCGCCCAGATCCTCGACGCTGCGGTCGAACAGGTCGCCGGTGATGACCACCACGTCGGGCTGGAGCCGGTTGGTGGCCACGACCATGCGGCGCACGAAGCGCTCGTCCACGATGGGACCGACGTGGACGTCGGTGAGGTGGGCGATCGTCAGGCCGGAGAGCGCGCGCGGCAGGCGCGGCAGGCGCACCGGCAGGTCGGTCACCTCGGGATCGGCGAAGGCGACGAAGCCGCCGTAGACGAGGACGCCGCCGGAGGCGACCGCGGCGCCGCCGTTGAGGAGGCGCCGCAGGGCGCGGCGCCGCTCCGGGTCCTCGGGGGGAGCCTCCCGGCGCGCGGCCCGTCGATGTCGCCACAGGACCAGGAGGACGAGGTCGACGAGCAGGAGCAGGACGAAGGCGTAGAAGCAGAACCCCATCCAGCCGTACGCGAAGTACGCGAACACGACGCTGCCCTTGCCCCCGACGGCGCGGGTGACCAGGTGCTCCAGCGGGAAGGCCAGTACCCCGAGGACGAAGACCACGCGCAGCACGTGACGCCAGCGGCTGGTCAGGCCCGTGTCGCGGGCCAGCCGGTGCCACAGGTAGAAGTGCGCCCCGCCCAGGATCGCGAGCGCCACCGAGAGGAAGATCAGGAACTGGAGCCAGAGGGGCATGGAACCGTAAATCTAGCAGGCGCGAGGCGTTGAGGCATACTCGTGTGGCAGCCGGGCGCCACCCGAGGGGCCGCGCCCGGGAACGGAACTCCATCGATGGCCCACCCGCTCGTGGACTTCATCACCGCGTTCGAGCCGCGCGACCTGCTCCGCGCGGCGCCGCCGCTCGGAATGTGGCCGGTCCTGCGCGTCATCCTCGGGGGCGAGCCCGACGAGGCCGGCGAGCCGCGGCTCGAGGATCGCGACCCGGACTTCGTCGCCAGGTTCTTCGAGGGGTTCTGGTGGTTCGCGCAGCGGTACTTCCGCCACCGGGTGCACGGGGTCGAGAACGTCCCCGCGCGGGGCGCGGCCCTCATCGTCGGCAATCACAGCGGCGGCCTCACCCCGACCGACTGGGCGCTGACGCTCGCGGCCATCTTCAAGGCGCACGGCCCCGCGCGCGCGGTGTACGGGCTCGGGCACGACTTCCTGCAGTGGCACCCGGTGTTCCGCAAGTACGGCCGCAAGCTGGGCGGCCTGCGGGCCGGCCACGAGGTGGCCCACGAGGTGTTCGCCAGGGGCCACCTCGCCATCGTCTACCCCGGCTCGGACTTCGACTCGTTCCGGCCGTTCGCGGAGCGCGACCGCGTGGTCCTCGCCGGGCGCACCGGCTTCATCGAGCTGGCGCTGCGTGAGCAGGTACCGATCGTGCCGGTAGTGACCGCCGGGGCGCAGGAGCAGTACGTGGTCCTGACGCGCGGCGAGGGGCTCGCGCGGCTGCTCGACATGAAGCGGCGGCTGCGGAGCAACGTCTTCCCCCTCGGTTTCTCGTTCCCGTGGGGCTTCGGGCCCACCCTCCTCCCCTACGTCCCCCTGCCGACGCAGATCACGACCGCGTTCCTGCCGCCCATGGCGTGGCCCGACCTCGGGCCGGAGGCCGCGGCCGTGCGGCGCTGCTATGACGAGGTCGAGGCGGCCCTGCAGGCGCGCCTCGACGCGCTCACCCTCGGCCGCGTCCCCTGGCTGGGTCAGCCCTGACGAGTTGACAACCGCGAGAGCGGCGCGCTAGCGTGCGCTCACCTCCGGGACGAGGCCACCGACATCATGAGATCAAAGGACTTTCTGTCGATCTCGGACGTCACGATCGAGGAGCTCGAGGCCCTGCTCGAGAGGGCCGTGCACGTCAAGCAGCACCCCGAGCAGTACCGCCAGGCGCTCGCCGGGCAGACGCTGGCGATGATCTTCCAGAAGCCCTCCACCCGCACCCGCGTCTCGTTCGAGGTGGGGACGTGGCAGCTGGGCGGCTACGCGCTCTACCTCTCCGGCACCGACCTGCAGATCGGCCGCGGCGAGACCATCGCCGACACCGCCCGCGTCCTGTCGCGCTACTGCAACGGCATCATGGCGCGCGTCTTCGGCCACGCCGACATCGAGGAGCTGGGGAAGTGGGCCACGGTCCCCGTGATCAACGGCCTCTCCGACCTGACGCACCCGTGCCAGGCGGCGGCCGACTTCCTGACGCTCAAGGAGCGGCGCGGCACGCTGGCCGGGCTCAGGCTCGCCTACGTCGGCGACGGCAACAACGTCGCCCACTCGCTGATGCTGGCGGGGGCGAAGTTGGGCGTGAGCGTATCCGTGGCCACGCCGCCTGGATACGGCCCCAAGGCCGAGGTCGTGGAGCGCGCCGCGAGTGACGCCAAACGCACCGGGGCGAGGATCGCGGTTGAGGAACGGCCAGAGGACGCGGTCAGGGGCGCCGACGCCATCTACACCGACGTCTGGACCTCCATGGGCCAGGAGCAGGAGCAGCAGGAGCGCCGCAAGGCCTTCGCCGGGTACCAGGTCAGCGCGGCCATGATGAGGCTGGCGAATCCGGAGTGCGTCTTCATGCACTGCCTGCCGGCCCACCGCGGCGAGGAGGTCGCCGCGGAGGTCGCCGACTCGCCGCAGTCGGTCATCTTCGACGAGGCCGAGAACCGGCTCCACGCGCAGAAGGCCATCATGGTGGAGTTGATGGGCAAGCGCTGAGACGAAGCCACCGGGCGGTCCCTGGAAGTCGCGGAAACCCAGCCATGACTCGCAGTCAGGAAATCATCGACCTCACCGAGCGCAACAGCGCCCACAACTACCAGCCGCTCCCGGTCGTGATCGACCGCGCCGAGGGCATCTGGGTATGGGACCCCGAGGGGTACCAGTACCTCGACTTCCTGTCGAGCTACTCGGCCCTGAACCAGGGGCACCGGCACCCCAAGATCGTCGCCGCGCTGAAGGCCCAGGCCGACCGGGTGACGGTCACCTCGCGCGCCTTCCACAACACCGAGTTCGGGCCCTTCTGCGCCGAGCTGTGCGCGCTGTGCGGCCCCGGGATGGAGATGGTGCTCCCGATGAACTCGGGCGCCGAGGCCGTCGAGACCGCCCTCAAGACGGCGCGCAAGTGGGCCTACCAGGTCAAGCAGGTGCCCCGCGGCCGGGCCGAGATCATCGTCTGCGCGGACAACTTCCACGGCCGTACCATCACCATCGTGTCGTTCTCGACGGAGGCCAACTACCGCGAGGAGTTCGAGCCGTTCACGCCGGGCTTCACGGTGATCCCCTACGGCGACGCGGCCGCCCTGGCGCGGGCGCTCACGCCGAGCACGGCCGCGTTCCTGGTCGAGCCGATCCAGGGGGAGGCGGGCGTGAGGATCCCGCCCGCCGGCTACCTGCGGGAGGCCCGCGACCTGTGCTCGGAGGCCAACGTCCTCTTCCTGGCCGACGAGATCCAGACCGGGTTCGGCCGGACCGGCCGGATGTTCGCCTGCGACCACGAGGACGTGCACCCCGACATGTACATCCTCGGCAAGGCGCTCGGCGGCGGCGTCTACCCGATCTCGGCGGTGGTCGCGCCGGCCCGCGTCCTGGGCGTCTTCCGCCCGGGCGAGCACGGCTCGACCTTCGGCGGCAACCCCCTCGGGTGCGCCGTCGCCCGCACCGCCATCAAGGTGCTGGTCGACGAGCGGCTGGCCCAGCGGAGCCACGAGCTGGGCGAGTACTTCGTCGAACGGCTCCGCCGGATCGAGAGCCCCCACGTCAACGAGGTCCGCGGCCGGGGCCTCCTCATCGGCGTGGAGCTGCACCCCGCCGCCGGCGGCGCGCGCCGGTTCTGCGAGGCGCTGCAGGGGGAGGGGCTCCTGTGCAAGGAAACCCACACGCACGTGATCCGCTTCGCGCCCCCGCTGGTCATCGAGCGGGCGGACATCGACTGGGCGCTCGAGCGCATCGACAAGGTCCTCAGGAGTGCTTGAGACGATCGTGCAGGCTGCGGCCTCCGGCCTGCCGCCCCCAGCCTGAGAAGGTGCCGACATGCCACGCACGAAGGTCCTGATCCTCGGAGCCGCCGGTCGCGACTTCCACAACTTCAACGTCTTCTACCGCACCCGCAAGGAGTTCGAGGTCGTGGGCTTCACCGCCGCGCAGATCCCGGGCATCGAGAGCCGCCGCTACCCGCCGGAGCTGTCGGGCGAGCTCTACCCGAACGGCCTGCCGATCTTCCGCGAGGCCGACTTCGAGAAGATCGTGCACGACCAGGGCGTCGACACCGTGGTGATGGCCTACTCCGACCTGAGCCACGAGCAGGTGATGCACCTCGGGTCGCGCGCCCTCGCCGCCGGCGCCGACTTCGAGCTCCTCGGGCCCAAGCACACGTTCATCGAGGCCCGGAAGCCGGTCATCGCCGTCTGCGCCGTGCGCACCGGCTGCGGCAAGTCGCAGACCACGCGCTACGTCGCCTCCAAGCTGCGCGCCCTGGGGAAGAAGCCCGTCGCGATCCGCCACCCGATGCCCTACGGCGACCTCCTGCGGCAGAAGGTGGAGCGCTTCGGTACCTACGAGGACCTCGAGAGGTTCAAGTGCACCATCGAGGAGCGCGAGGAGTACGAGGCCCACATCGAGAACGGCACGGTCGTCTATGCCGGCGTCGACTACGAGGCCATCACGCGCGCCGCCGAAGCCGAGGCCGACGTCATCATCTGGGACGGCGGCAACAACGACTACTCGTTCATCCGCCCCGACCTCCTCGTCACGGTCGCGGACCCGCTCCGCCCCGGGCACGAGCTGCGCTACCACCCGGGCGAGACGAACTTCCGCGCCGCCGACGTCGTCGTGATCAACAAGGTCACCGACGCGCCCGCCGCCGACGTGCAGGTCGTCTTCGACCACGCCAAGCAGGTCAGCCCCAAGGCGCAGATCGTCATGGCCGCCTCGGAGCTGGTCATCGCCAACGGCGATTCGATCAAGGAGAAGCGCGTCCTCCTGGTCGACGACGGCCCGACCATCACCCACGGCGGCATGCCCTTCGGCGCCGCCAAGGTGGCGGCCGAGCGCTACGGCGCCGCCGTCGTCGTGGATCCCAGGTCCTCGGCGGTGCGCTCCATCAAGGAGACCTTCGAGAAGTACACGCACATCGGCCGCACGCTGCCGGCCATGGGCTACTCCGACCAGCAGATCCGCGACCTCGAGGACAGCATCAACGCGGTCCAGTGCGACCTGGTCATCTTCGCGACCCCCATCGACCTGACTCGCCTGGTGAAGATCAACAAGCCGGCCGTGCGCGTGGGCTACGAGCTGAAGGATCTCGGCCAGCCGATCCTCGGCGACATCGTGGAGAAGTTCGTTGGCGGGCACTGAGCGTTGCTGGCCGGCACCCTGGCCGCCAGTCGCTTGCATTCTGCGATTGCGGCGCGGGGCGGCTTGTGGTGAAGTGTTGACTCGATTCGCTGCCCGCAGGGGTGGGCATGACAAGGCCGAACCAGGACTCGGCACGGAGGCAACATGCGTTGGCTTGCAGGTGCATTGGTAGCGGTTTGGTTGGCAGGATGCGTGACCACCGTCGAGCAGGGGCCCCCGCCCGCGCCCCCGCCGCCACCCCCGGCCGCTGAGCCGGTCCAGCTCGAGCCGATCCCGGCCGAGGCCCCGGTGGCCGAGATCCCGACGGAGGACCCGGGCGAGATCATGGCGACCTCCGAGCCGCCGGAGCCCGTGTTCGAGGAGCCCACGCCCGCGCCCGCGCCCGATCACTTCTGGGTACCGGGCTACTGGAACTGGGTCGACGGCCAGTGGGCCTGGAGCTACGGCTTCTGGCGTCCCCCGATGGTCGGCTACACCTACGTGGCGCCCTACTACGAGGTCGTCGGCGGCCAGGTCGTCTTCGTCCGCGGCTTCTGGAGCGCCGGCCCGCCGGTCGTGCGCTCGTACGGCGGCACGCGCATCTCCTTCGTGCGGCCCGTGCGCCCTGTCGGCTACCGCCCCGGCGTCCGCGTGGTCGTGCGGCCACCTGTCGGCGTGCGCATCGGCGTGCGCCCGGCGAGAGTGTACGTGAAGGCCGGCCCTGCCAAACGCGCGCCGCGGCCGGCCGCTGCCCGCCCG
>JACRCY010000137.1 GCA_016218785.1 Deltaproteobacteria bacterium | reverse complement strand
GGGGTTCGGCAGGCAGGACCCGGGCCACCCCGCGCAGACCTCGCCTTCCGCGCAGCCGAGCTCGTAGCAGTCCGCGCAGTGGCCGTCGCCGGGGATGCAGACCGTCGGGGGCGCACACTGGTCCGGCGGGCAGCGGTCGACGCACACCGCGACGTCGGCCACGACCTCGCACCGCTGGGTCGCCCGATCGCAGGCCGCCGTGACGCACGGATCGGGCAGGCAGAAGCAGCCCGCGTGCTCGGCCGTGGCGCACGGATCGTGCGTCGCCGGATCGACGCAGCGCCGGTCCGGCGGGCAGGGGAACTCGCCCGCGCTGCAGCCCGGCTGGCAGGCGCAGTCGAGGCAGGCGTACCCCGGCGGGCAGGTGTCCCCGTTGTCGACCGCGCCGTCGCAGTCCTCGTCGAGGCAGTTGCAGATCTCGGCCTGCGGGCCGACCTGGCCCAGGCACACGAACACGCCGTTCTGGCAGTGCTTGCGGCCGGCCAGGCAGATCCCCACGCCGGCGAGCGCCGGATCGAACGCGTCCACGCAGGGATCCCCCTCGCCGAGCGGGTTGTCGTCGACGATGCCGTTGCAGTCGTCGTCCTTGCCGTTGCAGACCTCGGGCGCGGGCACGCACACGCTCCCGCACCCGCCGGGCACGTCGTCGACGATGCCGTTGCAGTCGTCGTCGAGCCCGTTGCAGAGCTCCGGCTGGGGCGTGACCGCGCCGGTGCACGGGCCGAAGCTGTTGGAGGCCGCCGGGGTGAGCAGGCGGGGGCACAGCTCCGTGCCCAGGCGGCAGATCCCCTGGCACTGGCCGCTCCCGACGTCGCAGCCGGGCTCGCCGGCCGGGTAGCAGGCGCGCGCGAAGCCGTCGATGATGCCGTCGCAGTTGTTGTCCTTGCCGTCGCAGACCTCGGGCGTGGGGCCGGTCGCGCCCGCACAGGAGAGCTGCCCGCCCACGCAGGCGAGGACGCCCGGAAGGCACTCGCCGATGTCGGTGCCGCAGGCCGGCGGGCACCAGCACGACGGCAGGTCGGCAACGTTGGCGCAGGAGAGGCCGACCGGGCACTCGCAGCCCGGCGGGTCGGGGGCGCCGGTCGGGCACGGGAAGACCTCGTCGAGCTCGTCGGTCTGGCCGTCGCAGTCGTCGTCCACGCCGTTGCACACCTCGGGGGTACAGGTGCCGCAGCCGCCGGGGATGTCGTCGACGACGCCGTTGCAGTCGTCGTCGAGGCCGTTGGGCGGGCAGACCTCCACCCCGGGCGCGACGGGCGGCGCGGTGCACACGGTCGAGAGGCCGTCGGCCGCGCACACGCGGGTGCCGAAGCGCTGGCACACGCCCGCCTGGCCGTTGTCGCAGGGCGCGCCGAGGTCGGGGAAGTCCTCGTCGACGAGCCCGTCGCAGTCGTCGTCGAGGCCGTTGCACCGCTCGACCTTGATCGACTCGCTCACGATGGCCGCGATGGCGGTCGAGAGCGCCGCCGAGTCGCTGACGAAGATGGCGCTGCCGGTGCCGCCGGCCGCGGCGATGGCGTTGAGCTGGGCCACGGCCAGGGGATCGCCGAGCGCGAAGCCGATGACCGCGACCTGGATGCCCGCCGCCAGCAGGCCGGCCGCGGCCGTGACCGGGTTGCCGCCGCAGGTCTCCTTGCCGTCGGTGACGAGGAGCACGCGGTACGGCCGACAGGCGGCCTTGGCGTCGGCCAGGCGCACGCCCGCGAGGTAGCCGAGCGCCGAGGTCAGGATCCCGGCGAGCGGCGTGGTGCCGGTGCCCCTGAGCTCCAGATCCAGGCCCGGCGGCACGGTGCCGCCGTACTGGTAGTTGCTGCTCCCGTCCATCCACTGCAGGAGGTCGGGGGCGTTGTCCTGGCTGAACGACACGAGCAGGTCGCCGGCGTTGAAGCCGCCGTTGCACGGCGGCAGGTAGGCGCCCTGCCACCCGCCCGAGCGGAGCGCGGCGTTGGCCCCCGGGCAGCCGAAGACCTCGGGCCGCTGGTGGAAGCGCATGAGCCCCCAGTCGACCTCGCCGAACGCCCGCACCGCGTCCGCGAGGCCCGCCTTCACCTGGTACAGGCGGCTGTCGTCGCCGAGGCCGTTGCCGCAGCCGGCGGCGCCGCAGTCCACGCAGGCGACGTCGCTGCCCGGGCACGCGGCCGAGCCGTCGCCGCCCGTGAACACCTCGGCGCAGGTGTTGAAGTTCATGGAGCCCGAGGTGTCGAACGCGATGAGCAGCCGCGGCCGGACCTCGGTCGCGGTGACGATCGGGTCGGTCTCGTCGTCGTCGTTGGGCGAGTGGCAGCCGGGGTCGGCGGGAAAATCGGTGAGGCCGTCGCCGTCGTTGTCCAGGCCGTCCATGCAGGCCGGCAGCGGCACCTCGCTCAGGCCGCCCGTCAGCACGCAGTCGGGGTCGTTCATGTCGGTGAGGCCGTCGGCGTCGTTGTCCAGGCCGTCGGCGCAGGGCGAGACCGGCGGTGGATCGACCTCGCTCGAGTCGGACGGCGAGGTGCACCCCGGGTCCGCGGGGAAGTCGACGAGGCCGTCGCCGTCGTTGTCGAGGCCGTCGGCGCAGGCGGCCATGAAGGTCACGAAGCAGGCCTCGGAGAGCGGGCTCTCCTGCTCGCCCGGCGCCTGCGCGGTGGCGCGCACCTCCAGGCCGCCGTAGAGCGGGCCGAAGGCGCCGTAGTTCGAGACCGACCACAGGCCGCCCGCGGCCGTGCCCGTGCCGCGCAGCAGCCCGCCGAAGTAGAGGCGGATGACCGTGCCGTCGGCCTCGGTGGTGGTGCCCTCGATGGCGGTCGCCGCGGTGACGATGCCGCAGGTGGTGCCCGCGGCGCGCGCCGCGGGCTGGGCGATGACCGGCGGGTCGGAGCGCGGCTGCCCGACCGCCACCGTGGCGAGGTGCGGGTAGTAGGTCTCGAACGCGCCCCCGAAGCCGCTCTGGCTGCCCCAGAGCTGGAGGTCGACGTCGTAGAGGCCGGTCGGGGTGCCCGCCGGGACGTTGGCGGCGAAGACGAGCGTCCGGCTCTGGCCCGGCGCGAGCGAGGAGTTGATCGTGTAGGTCGGCCGGTTGGTGGCGCAGCCCGAGGCGCAGGTGAGCGGCGTCCCGCCGAGCGTCACCTGGCCGTTGATGGTCCACCCGGCCGGGAGCACGATGGTCAGGGTGTCGTAGGCGCCCGCGGCCGTGCCGCGGTTCTCCATGGTCCCCTGGAAGCTCGCAGTGCCGCCGGGCGGGGCCACGGTGGTCGTGGCCTGCAGCAAGGTCCGGTCCACCCAGACCCCCTTGACGATGGTGAGCGCCTGGGTGGTGAAGCCGGGCGCGGGGAGCTGCGTCGAGGTGTACCTGGCGAACATCACGTTGGCCACGTGGCCGCCGCCGCCCACGGTGAAGACCGCCGTCTGGGTGTACTCGCCCGACGGCGCCAGGGTGGCCATGGTCGGCCACACGAGGCACGCCTTGCCGTCGCCGTCGCAGTTGGCGGCCACCGTGGCCCCGCCGGTGGCCGACACGAACGCCACGTCGGTGGAGTCGTACTTGAGCTTGACGACCACGTTGGTCTGGGCGTTGAGGGACAGGTTCTTGCCGTGCAGCGTGTAGGTCAGGGTGTCGCCCGTCACCCCGAGCGGCTTGTCCACGTCGAGGTCGAAGAGCAGGTTGAGGTACACGCAGGCGGGCGAGGCCAGGTACGTCGGCCACACGCTGTCGCGGGCGCGCACGTTGTCGCTCGCGGCCGAGGTGTCGCCGCCGAAGACCTCGGCGCAGTCGGCGTCCTTGCCCATGCCGGGGTCGAGCGGGGCAGCGGTGACGCGGAGCGCGACCTCGGCGTAGCCCGGCTCGCCCACCCGGATCTCGCCCAGGGCGAAGCGCACGGCGCGCGCGCCCGCGGGCAGCGCGTTCGCCGGAGTCACGTCGTACCCCAGCGAGGTGTCGAGGTTCACGCGGGCGAGGCTGCCACGGCCCGTGGCCGCGGCGCCGCTGCCGATCTGCGACCCCGGGTAGCGGATGCGGCCCCACGGCCCGACCACGTCGTTGAACTGGATGACCCCGGGGGACACCTCGGTCGCCTCGTACCGGTAGTAGGTCTGCGGCCCCGGGACCGGGGACCCGTACAGGTACGGGGTGTTGCCGGCGCCGCTGTTGCCGCTGGCGGCCGTCGAGATCCCGTAGGCCCGCACCTGGACCCAGTCCCAGGCGTCGTGGGCGTAGATGGGCGAGGACGTGCCGACGAGCCCGATGATGGCGCCGATGTTGCGGGGCTCCGGGCTCATGAGGACGCCGTTCTGCAGCGTGATGAAGGCGCTTCCCGGCTCGCGCGCCAGGCGGCCGTCGGTCGCGTAGAAGACGCCGGTGTCGGCGTAGATCTGGGCGATGGAGCCGTCGTCGAGGTTGCGCGGCCCGCTCGCCGAGGGCACGGAGTTGAAGCCGTTGCAGTTGGCCGGCCCGCAGCCGTCGTCGGCGAGGCCCGGATAGCGGGGCACGATGGTGAGCCCGTTCTGGTCGATGATGCGCACCCCGACCACCTGGGTGTTCGGCGGCACGAACTCGGTCAGGTAGCCACCGAGGCCCCGGATGATCTTGTCGGGCACCGGGAAGTACTTGAAGCGGAACAGGAGCACGTCGCCGACCGCGTACTTCACGTCGGTGCCCCCGCCGCCCGACGAGGTGCCCGACTCGGGATCGATGAGCGCCACGGTGGCCGCCGGGATGGTCTTGGCGACCATCACCTGCGCCACCCCGTCGCCCCGAGCGGGCCCGCCGACCGCCAGACCGACGAGCGCCACGACCACTCGCGCGACCCGCTTGACTGCCATGACCGCCTTGCTCCTCGGGCGCGCCCGCCTACCCTGCCGGCTCAGAGAGGTGCCCCCTGCGGCACCAGCGGCGCCACCCGTAACCGGCCCGGCAGAGCGCACAACGCCACGTTCTCATTCTACCACACCCGCCCTGAGACGCGGACGCCGCTTGACTGCCATGGCTGCCTCGCTCCTCGGGCGCCTCCTACCCGATGGGGCCGTAGCAGGTGCAGCCGGTGTCGCCCGCCCCGCAGGGGGTGCCGCCCGGGGCGTAGCAGGTGAACCCGTAGCAGCAGTCGGCGGACGCGGCGCAGTGCTGGCCCGGGAGCGCACAGGTCCCGCCGTCGGGGACGTCGCCGGTGACCGTCCCGCAGGTGCCGGTCGACGCGCCCGCGGGCACGATGCAGGTCAGGCCCTCGCAGCAGTCGCCGGTGGTGGTACAGACGCCGCCTGCCGGCACGCACGCGGTCGCGCCGCACCGGAGCACCCCGTTCTCGTCGGGCACGCAGGGGCGCCCCTCGCAGCACTCGGCGGAGAAGCTGCACTGGCCCCCCGCGGGGATGCAGCAGTCGGGGGTGCCGTCGTAGCCGCTGGGGCAGTCGACCGTCGAGCCCCCGTAGCATCGGTTGACGCCGTTGCTGTCGGGCTTGCAGCACTGGAAGGGCGGCGGCCGGCAGTCGCAGCAGTCCTGACGCGCGTTGACTCCGCCGTCCCCCGTGCCCCCGCAGACCTCCCCTTGCGGGTTGCAGCCCGTGGGGTTGGTGCAGCGCCCGAGCGGCGGGTCGATGCCCGGCGCGAGGTTGCACTGGACGTTGCCGTCCCCGGGGAGGCCCGAGCCCGACGCGCCGCAGCAGTCGGCGTCCTTCTGGCAGAGCTCGCCGATCACGCGGCACCCCGAGGCGACCTGGCAGACCGTGGTCCCGAAGCTGGTGGGCACGCAGGAGCGGCTGCAGCAGGTGGTGCCATCGGTGCAGGCCTCGCCGGCCACCCTGCACTCGCCCGCCCCGGTGCTCGGGACCTGGATGCAGGTGCCCGCGGCAAAGCCCGAGGCGATGCTGCAAACGCCGGTGCAGCAGTCGAACGCCGTGAAGCAGATGTCGCCGAGCGAAGCGCAGGTGAAGGAGGACGCGCACAACCCGTTGACGCAGTTGAGCGAGCAGCACTGCGCCGAGTCGCTGCAGCCGTTGCCGTAGGTGACGCACCCCCCCGGGCTCAGCTCCTGGCAGTGGCCGTCCGTGCACACGGTGGTGCAGCACTCGCCCCCGTCGACGCACGCGTCCCCGACCGGGGTGCACGCGTCGCCGTCGCAGATCCCGTTCACGCAGCTCAGGCTGCAGCAATCCGACGGCGCCGAGCAGGTCGCCCCCGCGCCGGTGCACAGGCCGGGCACGCACGTCAGGGTCTCCGGGTCGCAGGCCCGCGAGCAGCAGTCGGCCGGCGTCGCGCACGGGTCACCGACCTGCCCGCACCCCTGCAGGCCGTCCCCCGTCGCCGGGGCGTCGATCACGCCCCCGTCGCCCACCACCCCCGTGGAGCCGCCTCCGCAGCCCGACAGCGCGACTGCGCCCATGACGGCCAGGAACCACGTGACACGTTGCATGGCTCACCTCCCGGTCGGAAGTCCGCGCCTCGTCTCAGAACAGCATCAGGCGGTAGCCGAGCGCGATCGTGAGGGCGCCGGTGGTGACCTCGCCGGTGACCCAGTGGGGCAGCCTCGAGTGGCCGTACTGCAGCTCGAGCAGGACGCTGCCGCGCCACAGGCGGAACTCGCCGCCCACCAGGAAGATGCCGCCCACCCTCGTCGATTGCTCGCGATTCTCGCCGAACGCCGCGGCCCCGGTGCTGCCCACGGTGACGGTCTCGAGCAGGTAGATGCGGACGCCCGCGCCGGCGTACGCGTTCCAGCGCGACTCCAGCGGCATGAGGCGGCCGAGCAGCCCGAAGGCCAGCGTCAGCTCCCGCTGCGTCTGGGTTCCGTCGTACGAGCCCGGCAGTCGTGGATCCTCCAGGCTCGACCGCGCGATCTTGGGCTGGGCGTAGCCGATGCCGAAGAAGGGCGCGAGCCGCCGCCCGAGGACCGGGACCGCGTAGGAGAGCTCCAGCTCGGCGCCCACGGTGGTCTGGAGCTCGGTCGCGACCTGGGGCAGCACGACCCCGAGCTTGGCGCCGATCCCGAAGGCGCCGGGCGCGGCAGGGCGAGCCGCAGCGGTCGCCGCCGGCACCGGGTCCGGCGCGGCGGCGCTCGCCGGCGGCGCCGGTTCCTGGGCCGCGGCCGGAGCCGCGAGCGCGAGCGCGACGAGGAGGAAGGCGAGGCGGTTCCTGGTCATGGTCGTCTCCTCCTACCAGTGGGTCCGCTCGACGCTGTTCGTCGCCGGCGCGGTGTTGGTCTGGCCGCCCGCGAGGAAGATGAAGGCGCTCTCGAGCCCCGAGCCGCAGAGGTAGCGCGCCTCCTGGAGGTTGAAGCCGAGCGCGTTCCAGTTCTTGAGGTCCGGTGGCTCGGGGGCGCCGCCGGCGCAGCCGGGCTCCCCGGACGCGCACAGCTTGGCCGAGCTGGTAGTGCTCGACGGTCCGCCACCGCCGCCGCCGAAGGCGAAGAGGAAGTTGTTGGCGCCGGCGAAGCCGTACCCCGCCTGGCCCGGTGTCATGTTGTCCACCTCGTGGACCGGGGTGAGCGCGCCGCCCGCCGTCACCTTGGCCGCCGTGACGTCGGACACCAGCGTGGTGTTGCCCGCGTTCCAGCCGCCCAGGACGTAGATCCAGGTGTCGCCGGCCGGGACGATCGAGGCGTGGTCGTGGTCCATGGCCACGCCGCCGGCCTGCCACCGCGCGGTCCCGAGGAGCGCGCCGCCCGCGGTGAAGGCCCCGACGGTCTGGCTCCCGTCGCCGGCCACCGTGATCGTGGCGTACTCGTAGCTGGCGAGCGCGGTGGCCGGCCCGCTGCGGCCGCCGGCAGCGTAGAGGATGAAGCCGCCGGCCGGGTTGCCCGGGTCGCGGGCGAAGGTGACCGCCGCCCCCTCGCGCGCCGTCTGGAGCGGCCCCTTCTCGTGCCACACGCCGAGCGCGCCGAGGGGCAGGGGCGCCTCGGTCCCGGCGGTCGCGCCCTGATCCAGGTACGAGGTCTGGGCCGCGGGCACCGTGGCGATGAGGCGCGCCGCGCCCACGAGCTGGTCGGGCGTTGGCGAGCGGTAGATCCGGTACGAGACCGCCCCGGGCACCGCGGTCCAGTAGATGGTGATCTCGACCTTGTTGGGCACCGGCGGGACGATGACCGCCAGCGGATCCGAGGCCAGGGTCTCGCCGCCCGGGTTCGACGGGTCGGCCGGGTCCATGACGGCCGCGACGCGGTAGTACCACAGGCCCGCGTCGAGCCCGCCGGTCTCGGCGAACTCCATGTTGAGGTCGGTGATCTCGGGCGCCGCGCCCGGATCGAGGATCTCGGCCCGCAGCACCGAGGTCGTGGGCCCGGCGGCCACCCGGCCGCCCACGAGGTAGATGAAGCGGCCGATGGTGACCGCGCCGGCGAAGCTGCGCCCCGCGGGCAGGTCGAGAGGCAGGAGGAACCACGGGTTGAGCGCGCCGTAGAGGTCCACGGGCGCGGCCTCGACCGAGGCCAGCAGCCCCACGTCGGTGCCGTCGTCGCCGCCGATGGCGTAGAGGAGGCGCGCCTGGGAGGTGGCCCGGCCCGCGGTCGCCCCGAGCGCGCGCCGCGCGACCACCATGGAGTAGTCGGCGACCGTGGCCGGCAGGTTCTGCGCCGGGTTGGTCACGGCGACCGCCGAGTAGTCGGCGTAGGTACCGTCGCTGTTGGTCACCCGCAGCACGCAGATGCCGCTCCCGAGCACGCTCATGTCGAAGGTCGCGCTGGCCGTGGTCGTGGTCGAGGTCACGCCGGTGCCGGGCACGACGTAGACGTTGCCCGCGTCGTCCTTGCAGGTCGCGGTGAGCCCGGGCGAACGGAAGTTTTGGCCGATCGCCTGGATGCTCTGGCCGGGCTGGTCAATGACCGAGGCGGGCGTCACCGCGGTGATCTCGGGCGGCGGGGCCGCGTCGGGCGTCACCGTGAAGGCCTGGTCGAGCAGGCCGACGCTACCGTCGGGGTTGACCACGATGAGGTCGTAGACCCCGGCCGGCAGCCCCTGGGGGACGATGGCGGTCAGGCGCGTCGCGTCGACGAACGTGACCGCCTTGAGCACCGAGGCGAGGGTCCCCGGGCCCGTGACGTCCGGGTTGAGGTACACCCTGGGGGTCGCCTGGAACTGCACCATGCCCGGGGGCGCCGGGTCGACCGCGCGGATGGTCACGGCCGTGTCCGCGAGCCGCCAGCCGAAGGGCGGCGTGATCGACTCGATGGCGACGGTGAGCGTGGCCGTCACGTGCAGCCCCCGGGGGAGCGTGGCCGTGCAGGTGCCGTCGTCGACCGTGACGTCGTAGTCGCCGGCCGCGAGCCCCGCGGGCACGACCGCCTGGACGCGGTGCGGGTGGAGCGGGTCCCAGGTGTGAGCCAGCGTCGTCGTGACGCCGCCGCTCGAGGGCCGGATCCAGACGGAGGCGGGCGCGGCGGCGATGCCCGAGACCCAGATCGTCGCCTGCAGGTTGACGCCGTTGTAGACGACCGGCGGGTCCACGAAGTAGACCGCGGGCCCGGGCGTGACCGTGAGCGCCGCGACGAGCGTGTCGGAGCAGCCGCCGGTGACCACGGTGACGTCGTGGGTCCCCGGAGCGAGCCCGGGGGGCGCCGTCACCGAGATGGCGTTGGGGGTGACGTTCGTGACCGTGGCCGGGATCCCGCCGATGCTCACGGTCGAGCCGGGCGCGAAGCCGGTGCCGTTCACGACGAAGTCCCCGCCGCCGGTGCACACGACCGCCGGCGTGATGCCGGTCACGTCGGGCGGCGGCACCACCGTCAGGGTCGACGCGGCCGCGGCCCCGCAGTCCGCGGGCGGCGGGTTCGTGATCGTCACCTGGTGCGCGCCCAGGGTCAGGCTCCCGGCCGGCACGCTGATCGTCAACGACGTGCAGGTCTGCGCGGCGAGGGTGGTGCCGGCGACCGGCGTGCACCCCGAGGTCGCGGTCACGGTGGCCGGGACGCCGTCGATGGCGACCGCGGGGTTGGTGCCGCCGACGACGAGGAAGCCGCTGCCGGTGATGTCGATCGTCGACGCCCCCTGGCTGTTGCACACCGGGTTGGGGGCCAGGGCCGTGATCTCGGGCCGGCCCACCACCGCGATGGTCACGGCCTCGATCGACGAGCAGTCCGCGGGCGGGGGATTGGTGACGGTCACGCCATAGGCGCCCGGGGCGAGGGCGTCCGCCGGCACCGTGACGGTGAGCGTCGTGCACGCCTGCGCGCCGGTCAGGGTGCCCGCGATGTCGGTGCAGCCCGAAGCCGAGTCCGCGGGGAAGCTCTGGCTGCCAATAGTAATGGTGGGGAGCACCGCGCCCATGGTGATGAAGCCGGTGCCGGTCAGGGTGAGGACGTTCTCGTTCGCCGCGCAGACGAGGTCGGGGACGACGCCCTGGAGGCTCGGCGGCCCGACCACCGCGATGGTCACCGGCTCGGTCGAGGTGCACCCCGCGGGCGGCGGGTTGGTGACCGTGACCGGGTAGGAGCCCGGGGCGAAGCCGCCCGTGGCCACCGTCACCGTCATGCCGGTGCACGACTCGGCGCCGGTGAGGGTGCCCGCGATCGGGGCGCACCCGCTCATGGTGTCGGGCGTCAGGTCCGTGGTGCCGATGGTCACGGTGGGGAGGTCGGCGCCGACCCGGACGAACCCGGTGCCGGTCAGCGTCAGCACGACGTCCCCCTTGGAGGTGCAGATGAGGTCGGGCTCCACGCTCGTGAGCGCGGGCGGCGGCACGATCGCGATGGTGACGGCTTCGGTCGAGGCGCAGCCGGCCGGCGCCGGGTTGTGGAGCACCACGTCGTGCGCGCCGGGCGCGAGGTCGTCCTCGGGCACGGTGACGGTCGCCTGGGTGCAGAGCTGCGCGCCCGCCTGCGGCCCGGGCGCCGCGGTGCAGCCGCTGACGCCGTCGGCGGTGTAGTCCCGGCCGTCGATCTGGACGCCGGGAAGCGTGTCGCCGACCCGGAGGAAGTACCTGCCCGTGAGCGTCAGGCTCCGCGCCCCTTGCGCGACGCAGACGAGGTCCGGCTCGACCGACTCGAGCACCGGCGGCGGCACGGCCCCGAGGACCGCGGCCGCGGTGAACGAGCGGCCGTTGCCGTTCCGCACCGTGATCTCGTAGGTGCCCGGCTGGAGCCCCAGCTCGGGGTAGACCTCGAACGTCATCGAGGTCTGGCTCAGCCAGCGCACCCGGCTGTGCGCCGGATCCGCCGGGTCGTCGGGTATGGTGACGGGCGCGTCGCCCACCGCGGCGCCGTCGAGGTCCGCGGTGCGCCGCAGGGTGATCGACGGGAGGGCGAGCTTCGGATCCTTGGTCAGGGCGTCGATGGCGAGCGGCGACAGCCCGGCCCCGGTGAGCGTGACCGTGGTCGTGAGCTGCTCGGTGCAGACGAGGGCCGGATCGAGCCCCGCCACCTGCGGCGCGGGCCCTTCCAGCGTGTGACTGCAGCCTCCCGCGAGAAGCAGGGCCGTGAGCAGGGCCGCTCCCCCGATTCGCCACGCACCTGTTGATCGCATCCGTTGCCTCCCTGCTCTCTTCTCAGTCTTGCTCATCCACGACCGTCCCCCCCCCCCTCCGCATCATGCCCCGGCGATGTCGGCGCTTCAACTGCGCTGGCACAGAGGACCGCCCCGGCTCAGCCCTGGCAGCGCACGGCGCAGGTGGTCCCGGCCGCGCAGGTGCCGGCGTCCGCCAGGCCCGGACAGGTCGTGCAGGCAGCCCCCCCGCCGCAGTCGAGGGTGCACCCGGCCGCCCCGGTGCACGTCAGCCCGCACCCGCCCGCCGGGCAGGTCACGTCACAGTGCGAGTCACCCTGGCACTCGACCACCGCCTGACCCTCGATGGTGAGGTTGCAGGTGCTGGTACCGGTGCAGGTCACCTGCGTGCCGTCGCCCACGGTCAGGTTGCAGGTGGACCCGCCGCCGCACGTGTCGGTGCTGCCGGTGCCAGTGGCGAAGGTGCAGGTGCTCTGGCCTTCGCAGGTGGCGGTGCAGTTGCTGCCGCAGTCGCCCGTGCACTCGCTGCCGCCGGCGCAGGTCGTCTCGCAGCCGGTGCCGCAGGCGACGGAGCAGGTGTTGTGCGACTGGCAGTCGAAGCTCGCGTTGTTGGGCAGCGCCGAGCCGCCGTCTCCGGGCACGACCTCGCCGCCGTCGCCGAGCACGGCGGGGCCGAAGCTGCAGGTGCCGCCGGCCTCGCAGGTACAGTCGCTGCCGCTGCACACGCAGTCTCCCACGCACTGCCCCGGCGCGGCCACGCCGCTGTCGCTGCAACCTCCCGCGAGCACCACGGCCAGCAGCAACGCCCTCGCGCACATGTCGGACCTCCCGTCGAATGGACCTCGGTGTAGGTCCGCGCTCGGACCTCCGGCCCGCCCGCGGGGCGGTCCCCGTTGGTGGCGGAGCCTCGCAAGGTAATTCCCCGAGGGCGGCCGGGCGGGATCGGGAAAAGCGCCCGCGATGAGCCCCGCGGCGGTGTCACCCGACCCGGTGCTCGAGCTGGCTCACGCGGCGGTCGAGATCGCGAACCTCGTCCCGCAGATCGAGGCGATCACGCAGGAGGTCACGCACCTCGGTGACGGCGTGGGCCACCGCGCTCAGCTTGGTCGCGAGACGGAGCTCGCCCTCCGTCTGGCTTCGCTCGAGCCGCTCGAGGCGCTCGTTGGTCTGGTCGAGGCGCTCGTTGGTCTGCTCGAGGCGCTCATTGGTCTGGTGCACCTCGTTGCGGATCGACTTGAGGATCTCGACGGTGGTGTCCGAGGCGTCCAGACCTCAACCATACCGCCCGACTGCGGCGAGCGCAAAGCCGATGGCTGGCGTCTCGCCGACATTCGCCGCGCCGATGGCTCGTCGTGCGGCGCAGCCGGACGGCGTGATTGGGAACGACCTGCGCCGCGCCTTGGCGGCCG
The DNA here is from genome assembly GCA_016218785.1 of Deltaproteobacteria bacterium. Lineage (GTDB taxonomy): Bacteria > Myxococcota_A > Polyangia > JACRCY01 > JACRCY01 > JACRCY01. Next base: position 2,155 of record JACRCY010000137.1, on the reverse strand, counting down.
TTCGCGGGCCCCGCGGCGCAGTCGACCCCGCTCGCGCTCCCGGGCGGTGGGGCCGGGGGCGGGATCGATCTCACCCGGGTGCCCATTGGCGGGGCCGCAAGCGGGATCGATCCTGGTGGGACGCTCGCGCGCACGCGCCCGGACGGGATCGATCCCGTGTGGCGCCCGCTGGCGTGAGTGATCACAGCGGGTTGGCTGGTCGCCGGGGTGATGGTGGGGGTCGGTGGGAGGCGCGCCTACTCGGGGCCCGGGCCGCCCCCGGGCGACGGGGTGGGGGCGGGGCGGCCGCCCGGCGTGGCGCGGGTCTCGTCCCACTCGAGCAACGGCTTCAGCAGGCGGTCGGCCAGCGCGTCGCTGCCGGCGACCTCGGGGTCGCGCAGCGCCACGACCTTGCTCACGTAGTCGCGCAGCGCCGCGTGCGCCGCGTCCATGAACGTCCGCACCCTGGCCGCGGGCGCGCTCTCCGGCGCGGCGGTGGTGATGTTCAGGACCTCGCCGTAGCGGGCCTGCGCCACCGCGATCTGGTCGACGAAGCGCCGGCCGCCGAGCTGCTCGATGATCGGCCGCAGCCCCTCGGTCTCCATCATGCCGAGCCGCTTCCTGGACTCGGCCCACTCGAGCTTGAATTCCATCTTGATGAAGCGCAGCCCGTCCGGGAACAGGCGGTCGTAGACGCGCCGGGCGTCCGCCGCGCTCGGGCTGCCGTGGTCCTCGAGCCGGCACCAGCCGCCCAGCCAGCCCTCGAACGCGGACCAGGCCGTGTCGACGGCGCGGTCGGCGGCGGTGCGCGCGGCCGGGTCCGCGGGCGTGGTCTGGCCCCGCGCCCGATCGGCGTCCTCGAGGCGGTCGCGCGCCGTAGTCATGCGCCCGAGCGCGCGATCGAGCGGCTGGGCCAGCGGGCCGAGTTGCTGGGCCACGGCGCCGACGTCGCCGCGCGCCGCTGCGAGCGCGTACATCAGGGTCAAGGTCTCGCCGGCCGTCAACGGGGGAAGTTGAATGACGTCTTGTGAGGTCAGTTGTCTCGCCACGGGTGCCTCCCTCCGGGGTGCTGCTCGTGCCCGGGTTTCGATCGACGGTTGGGAAGCTACACCGGCCGCGGCGGCCGGTCAAGCCGCAAGACGGCGCCCATGGTGGACGGGCCGACCGATCGTCACCCTCCCAGGTGGCGCCAGAAGCGGGCACTCACGCCTGCGGTCCCGTCCGGCCGAGTCGGCACCCCTTTTCTCTATTGACTCCTTGACATGACGGGGACCACCATACTTGCAGACAGAAGGCAGTGGCCATGACCGGAGGCCTGGGGTGGTCTGCCAGAGGTGCGGGGCGTGCTGCCACAGTGTGGCCGTGCCATCTGCGTGGGTGAGCGCGCCGCGCGCCAGCCTGCGCGATCTCGAGGAGCCGGATCCGTGGCGCCTCGACGGAGACCCATGAACGGAGACGCACGAGATGGGCCCGTCCCCCCCGGGCCCGGTCGCCGGCCGGCTCTTCTCCAGCAGCCGGCCGGCGACCTCTTTTCTCCGAGGAGCCGCGGCCGCACCGCGAGGGACCTCAGGGGCGATGCCCGAAACCGTCCCGAGCCGCCCGGGTGTTTGGTGGTCGCGTGGGCGTCGCGCAGGGCACGGTGAGGCATGAGCCGGGATGAGGCAGGGGGGCCGGTGGTGACGTGCGACTGGCCGGGGTGCGAGAGACCGGCCTGCTGCACCTGCGCCGACGAGGAGGTCGAGCTGCTCCTGTGCGAGGAGCACGCTCGCCCCGAGCTGCGCACGAAGCAGGCCAACGTGTGCGCCGCGCTCAAGCTGCTCAAGCGGGTCGCGGCGGCCGCGAGGCGCGGGCCGTCCGTCCGGGCGAAGTAGGGCAGGACGGTGACCAGAGCGGACATTAGCGCGCGCCGAGTGGTCAGCCTCAGGCTCAGTCGGGCGGCGCGCGGACGCGGGCTGAGGTGCTCTGCGGGAGCCTGGCATGACGGACGGCACCAGGCAGCCGCGGTTCCGGGTCGAGTGGCGCGCGCGGCTGCGCTGCCGCGACTGGCACGTGGTGCACGGCGTGGCCACCGGCAACGTCAGCCGTGGCGGGGTCTTCCTGACCACCAGCCGGCCGCCGGCCGTCGGGGTCCGCGTGGAGGTGGAGCTGGAGCTGCCCGACGGCACGATGCTGGCGC
>JACRCY010000148.1 GCA_016218785.1 Deltaproteobacteria bacterium | reverse complement strand
CCAGGAACACCGCCGCCAGCAGCGCCACGGCCGCCAGGCAGGGCTGCAGCCACCTGGCGAGACACATCTGGCCGGGGCCGGGGCCGCGCCGGAGCGACGAGGCCAGCAGGCCGGTCGCCACGAATCCCACCGCGGCGATGACCGCCACTGGCCACGGCGGCGGCCGGCCGGCGGCGCGGGCGAGGAGGAAGCTCATGCCGAGGTGCACGGGGATGAACAGCAGCGCGAGGCCCAGCGCCCAGCGCAACCGGCGGACCAGGTCCGCGTGCTCCGTGGGTGCCGCGAGGTCGGCCGCCATCCCGTTCCTTCACCGCGTGACGCCCGCACCGCGCCGCCGCCGACCTCCGCGGACCCAGCCACGCGCGAGCATGATACCACCAGGGGCGGCCTCGTTGATCCGGCGTCGACCGTGCCGCCCGCGCTACGCCGACCGCGCCGCCGCGCCGGGCGGCCGCGCCGCGGTCACGGGCACCACGTGCCGGTCCTGGTCCAGGGCCAGCTCGACGTCGGGCTCATGGTCCCACACCTCGAGGCGCGCCCGGTCGAGGTGGCTCGTCTCCTGCCGCTAGGTGGCGATGCGCACCCGAGGGCCCTCGGCTCCGGCGGCGCTCCGCGTCAGCACCAGGCCGTCGTCGCGCTGCGCGCCCCGGTTGAGCGCGCCCACGAGCATCTCGGCCTCGCGCACCCACGCCGTGCCGTCCCACGAGTAGACGTACGGGCACGAGCCCGAGCCGCCGTCGCAGGCGCGCGGGGTGTAGGTCCGGGACAGCCGGCCGTCCGTCCAGGTCGCCTCGAGGGAGCCACAGTCCTTGCCGCAGCAGCTCACCTCGGACAGCTCCAGGCTGCCCTCGGCGTCCTGGCCGGCGGCGATGACCACGGTCAGGGGCGCGGCGCCGAGCCACCCCACGTTCTCCGTGGCACCGGGGGGAAGGTTGCACCTCCAGCCTCCGCGATCCCTGCGACCGCGTCAATGCACCCCACTGCCCCTGGGTGCGGTCTCGGGCGGTCCCTCGCTGGCGTGGGCCGGGCGCCGGCGCACGGGATCGGTGGCTACGGCGTCGCCGGCGCCATCACGACCTGGTCGAGCCAGTCGGAGATCGCGTCCCAGACCCACTCGTGGTTGAGGACGTCGTTGTGCTCGGCGCGGGGCACGAGCGCGAGCTTCTTCGGGCCCCCGAGCGCATCGTGGACGCGCTGCGAGTGAGCCGGCTTGGTGTCGGTGTCCGCGGCGCCGTGGAAGAGGAGCACCGGCACACGGATGCGCGGTGCCGCCACGATCGGGCTGGCGTCGTCGACACGGAACTTCCCCTGAGCCTCCGCGAGCGTGAACGCGTCGCGGATGTTGCCCTCGCTCGCGAAGAAGGGCGCGCGATCGCGCGCCACCGTGCGCAGGTCGGAGAAGGTGGCGACGCTGACCACGCCGATGACCCGCGGATCGTCGGCGGCCTCCTGCAGCGCGACGGCCGCGCCCAGGCTGACGCCGAACAGGATCACGTGCTCCTCGCGCAGCGAGTCGATCACGCTCTTCAGGTCGCGCCGCTCGTAGACGCCGTAGGTGCAGGTGTCCCCCTGGGAGGTGCCGTGACCGCGGGAGTCGTAGGCGATGACGTCGTACCCCTTGGGCACGAAGCGGCTCACGAGCCCCAGCGACGACTGCCGGTTGTCGCCGATGCCGTGCAGGTAGATGATCACGCCCCGCCTGGGCATGTAGGTCCGGACGCGCCACCCCTTGAGCACCAGGCCATCGCCCGCGAAGTACAGGTTGTCGTAGGCGTGGCTCGGCGTGCGCGTCACGGGCCGCCGGTACGGGTGGAGGATCGCGTTGGCGCCCCACTGCGGTGGCATGCACGCGGCCGTGCCCAGGAGGAGCGCGGCGCAGAGAGCCAGGCACACGGGGACGGGACGCAGTGACACGGATTACGAGTCTGGCATAGACAGAGTGCGGGCGCCACCGAGCGGAAGCCTCAGCGTCGTACCTCCACGACGGTGGTGGCGGAGCGGCCGAAGGTCTCCGGGTGGTACATCTCCTCGGCCTTCACCGGCGCCGTGACGAAGCGGCCCAGGCTGGTGGCCCGCGCCAGGTAGGTGTACTCGTAGACCCCCGCCGGCAGCCGGTCGGAGTAGAGCACCACGCGGTCGTCGCGCATCTCGCGGTGGTCGAACGCGAAGAGCGAGTACCACGACCACGTGTCGTAGGTGCGGTTGTCGAGCTGCCCGGAGTACCGGCTGCGGGCCGAGGTGGCGAACGACAGGTTCACGGCCTCGAGCCCCGCGGGCAGCGGGTCGGCCACGGCCACGAAGTAGCGCTGGTCGGGCACGACCACGACGACCCGCACGCGCACCGTGGCCCCGGCCTTGATCTCCCAGGTGCCGTCGTCGCGCAGCGTGACCGTCTGCTCCTTCTTGCCGGTCGGGTCCGCGAGCGCCTCGTACACGCGCGAGACCGCGAGCCCCTGCTCCTCGGGCGGCAGCTTGTGGTCCACGGGCGCGTAGCGGAGCCCGATGCGGTAGTAGAGCTTCCCCTTCCCCTCCTTGGAGAGGACGAGATCTCGTGCCTTGAGATTCCTGAGCGCATCCAGGGAGATCTCCTGCTCCACGGCCTTCATCTCCCGGCCCCGGAACTGCCCCTCCCCCAGGTAGCCGTCGCCGTACCAGAGGCGCGAGGCGAAGTCCGGGACCTCGCGTTCGACCTGCCGGTAGTAGCGCGACAGCGCCGCGAGCGCGAAGGCGTTCGACTGCGTCGTCGACCAGGCGCCCTTCACCCGGGCGCCCTGCAGCCCGCGCGCCACCTTGGGGATGAGCACGTTCTGCGGGTCCACCACGAGCAGGGCCTGGAGCACGATGGCGTCGGTGCGGTCGTCGGAGTGCATGAGCACGCGCAGGCTCTCGGTGCGCCCCTCGGCGAACCGCGCCGAGGCCGCCGTCTGCACCGCGGCGTTCTCGAGGTCGCGCAGCAGCGTGCGCACGCGCCCGGAGCGCCCCTCGGCGCGGTAGAGCGCCGTCATCAGCCACGCCTTCGCGAAGACCGGCAGGAGGCGGCGCTTGCCGAAGAGGCGCGCCGCGTGGCCGTGCTCGTGCTGCTTCATCTCCGAGAGGGCCCACACGCTCGCCGTCTGCGACACGTAGTCGAGGTGCTCGTAGAACTGGTAGAGCGGGTGGTCGAGCCGCCACTTGAGGAAGGCGCGGGCGCGGTCGAGCGAGCCTTTCGGCACGTCCTCGCCCGCCTCCTTCGCCTGCAGGAGCGCGAAGGTGGCGTAGCTGCTGATCCACGGCCAGCTCAGGTGCGAGCCGTCCCAGTAGCCCCAGCCGCCGTCGCCGCGCTGCTGCGCGATCAGCCGGCTCACCCCGCGGCGCGCCAGCGCCTGCTGCGACTCCACGTCCTTGACCGCGGCGATGCGGAAGTCCTTGAGGATGCCGCCGAGGCTGAAGATCGGCAGCACGCGGCTCGCGGTCTGCTCGGTGCACTCGTGCGGGTACTCCACGAGGTAGCGCACCGCGTCCTCGAGGCCGTTGAGCGCCGTGGACGCGAGCGAGATCTCCAGGCCGCCGTACCCTTGCAGGGCGTCCCGCGGCGGCTCGACGGGCTGGCTCACGCTCCCGTCGGTCGCGCCGTACGTGGCGAAGGCCTCGGTGGTCACCGGCAGCAGCACCGGCACCTGGACCTCGGCCGCGTCGGTCTCGGTGCCGCGCGCGTCCCGGAGGATGGCGGCGAACTGCACCCGCGCCGGCCCCGCGTGCTTCACCCTCATGGGGAAGCGCACCTCGCGCGCCTGGCCCGCGGGCACCGCCACCTCGCGCCGCAGGTCCTGGCCGACGCCGACGTTGCGGCCCCGCGCCAGCACCTGCACCGTGCCGTCGCGCCCGGTCTCGTTGTGGACCATGACCGCGGCCTCGAACGAGTCGGCCACCGTCAGGAAGCGCGGCAGCGATGGCCGGAGCAGCAGGGGCTTGCGCACCTTGACCTGCGCCTCGCCGCTGCCGAAGCGGTCGATGCGGCCGCGGTCGAGCGCCACGGCCATGACGCGGAAGGTCGTGAGGTTGTCGGGCATGGCGAAGGTGACCTCGGCCGACCCGTGCCCGTCCGTGACGATCGACGGGTCGAAGTACGCCGTGGTGGCGAAGAGCGAGCGGGCCCGGATCTCCGGGGCGCCCGACTCCTCGCCCGCCTGCGCGGAGCCGTGGACCTGGAGGTCGTCGCCCGCCTTCATGGGCCCGGGGCTCGCCGCGGGCGTGGCGGCGGCCTCGGCGAGCGTTGTCGCGCGCGCGGAGCGGGAGTCGCCGGCCGCGTCGGGGGTCGTCGGGCCCCGACCCCAGCCTCCGCCGCCCTTGCCCCGCGCCGGCGCGTCCAGGAGGCCCACGGCGCCCGGGTCGCGCCTCAGCTCGCGCTCGAGCGCCGCCTTGCGCTGGTACGCGGCCGTGCGGCGCTCCTTCTTGAGCCCCTCGGGCTTGCCCAGCAGCGCGTTGCGCAGGTCGAGGAGCGGCGCCCCGGCCGGCCGGCTGGCGAAGAAGACCGCCAGCGGGTCGGGCGTCTGGTAGCCCAGGAGCGACAGCACGCCCTCGTCCACGACCATCAGCGCGACCTCGCCGCGCACCGGTCGCCCGGCGACGTCGGTCAGGCGCAGCTTCACGGTCAGCCTGTCCGCCGGCCGGATCACGTCGCGGGTCGGCTTCACCTCGATCTTCACCCGCTGGTCGTCGAGCACCACGGCGAGCCGCACCGTGCCCTGCGCGAAGGTCGGGCGACCGAGGTCGGCCGAGGCCT
>JACRCY010000147.1 GCA_016218785.1 Deltaproteobacteria bacterium | reverse complement strand
CCGCGCGCCCCAGCTCCAGCGCAGCGTGCATGTCGGCGAGGGCCTGCTGCACCCACTGCCGGTCGATGAGCCGCCCATGGCCGTCGGGCTGCTCGCGGGCGAAGGCGAGCGCGGCCTCGTACGCGCCGCGCGCGATGCCGGTGGCGATGGCCGCGACCGGCGCGCGCGAGGCGGCCAGCACCACCTCGGTCATCTGCACGCCGCCGCCTTCGAGGCCGATGCGCAGGTCCTCCGGCAGGAAACAGTCCTCGAACACCAGCTCGGCCGCGTGGCACGCGCGCTGCCCCAGCTTCAGCTCGACCCGGCCCACGGAGAAGCCGGGGGTCCCCGCCGGGATCACGAAGCCGCTCCAGGTCTCGGCGGGGCGGCGCCGGTCGGTGGCGCAGGTCAGCATGGTGTAGCGCGCCACGCTGCCGTTGCTAATGAAGCACTTGCGGCCGTCGAGCACGTAGCCGCCCGCAACCTTGCGGGCGCCCATCGAGAGCCGCGCCGTGTGCAGGAGGTCGGCGTCCTCCACGTCCGTGCCGGCGGTGGGCTCGGTGATGGCGGCGGCGAAGATCAGGGGCTCGCCGCGGCGCTCGGCCTCGGGCACCAACCGCAGGAACCGGTCGAACAGGTTGAGGTCGAAGCTCAGCAGGAGCCCCGAGATGCCGAGGTAGTGGGCGCCGAAGATGTTGGCGATGCCGGCGCAGCCAGCGCACAGCTCCTCGAGCAGCACGGCCGAGTGCAGGGCGAGGCCGCCGCCGCCGCCGAGGAACGTGGGGATGGGGAGGCTCAGGAACCCGTACTCGCAGCCGGCCTGGACGAGGTCCGCGGGGTGGTAGTGGGGGTCCAGCAGCAGCCGGCGGTCCAGCTCGGCGGCCACCGGGTCGATGTAGCGCTGGCGGTACGCGCGCGCGCGGGCCAGCACCTGGCCGGCGCGGGGATCCTGCCCGAGGACGCGCTCGAGGGCGGGTGATTGCTCCATGGGCCCGGGCTCCTCTCGGCTAGCAGTCGATGAGGTTGCGGGGGGAGAAGAGGATGGCTTGGGTCCGCGGCGCATACTGGTAGAGGACGGGCTTCGTACCGAGGCCGACCTCGCGCAGCTGCGCCGCGATCGGGTGGTCGCCGTGCAGCTCCAGCGTGGCGCCCGCGCCGGTGAAGCTCTCGGCGTACTCGAGCGGATCGGTGACGACGTTCGCGACGAGCGGGATGCCGTCCTTGATCGAGTAGGTCACGTAGCGCGTCAGCTTGCCGCGGCCGGTCGGCAGCGCCGGCCCGCGCAGGCTCAGGATGGGCTTCCCCTCCAGCGACAGGTGACAGGCGATGCCGCCCGCGGGCCGCTCGAAGTCGATGCCCGCGATGAACTTGGGATAGCCGTAGAGGTCGACCCCGCCCACGCGCGCGATCTCGGTGGTCACCGGCAGCTGCCAGACGTACGCGTGGAAGCAGCGGCGGGCCACCTGCGCGAGCAGCGACAGGCCCGGGAGCGTGCGGGAGCGCAGCGTGGCGAGCACCGCGATGGAAAGCTCGTTGTAGGGATCGATGTCGGTGCGGCGGTACTCGAAGCAGGTGAAGGCGAGGAGGCCCGTGCCCGGGTAGAGCTCGATGGGCCGGAGGTCGGGGTGCGGCAGCAGCCGCCGCAGGCGGCCCACGCGCGCCGCGAAGATGGCCGTGAAGGCGGTGTTGTCGTAGTAGAAGACGGGCAGCTTGGCCTTGCGCCCCTGCCAGTCCATCTCCCACTGCACGATCCCCGCGAACAGGTCGTCGGTCATCGGCTCCTCCCTGGCTGTCGCTACCCCGTCGCGAATGGGCTAAAGTATACGACCATGTCTACTTGTTGTCAATTGAAACCCGCGCCGACGGTACCGGCGCGGGCGGGACTCTCGCCGGGGCGGGAGTCCCCGGCGGGCGCGAACCAGGCGTTCCACTCGTTGACCGCGCGGTAGGCCTCGAGCTCCCGGTAGCCGGCGGCGCGGAAGTGGTCGAAGACGCGCTCGCGGCCGGGCTTGTCCACCTCGACGCAGACGAGGGCGGGGCGGGAGCGGCGGAGGTCGAAGCCCGCGAGCACGGCGGCCTCGGCCCCCCAGGTGCGGCGGCAACGAGACACGGTGTCTCGGTTCTGGGGGCATGGGCATGGCCATGGGGGTCAGATCGAGACGTTTCGTCGCGTTCGCCAGGAGCTGCGCCATCGGCCTGCTCACGGCTCAGCCCCTGTGGACGAAGGAGCTGGGCCGGCGCCGCGGGCGGGTGACTGGCCGCGGGTGAAGAAGATCCCCCGTCCCAGGGGGAGCGCGGCGGCGCGCGGCCAGGCCCCGCGCACGGCCTGCGCGCCCTCCCGGCTCACGACCCACGCGCCGACGACGCCCCGCCGATCGAGCCACGCGCCGAGAGTGTCGGCGGCCACCACCGTGCGCCCGCGGACCACGTCGCCGGGCTCGACGAGCTTCCAGCCGCCCTCGTGCGGGGTCGCGAACACGGTTCGCGCCCACTGGCCCCAGAGCACGCCCACCGACGCCCAACCGAAGGGCGGCCGCCCCACCGGTCGCTCCACCAGCAGGGCCCCCGGCGGCAGGCGGAGCTGGCCGCGACGCAGCGCCAGCCCCACCGCGACCGAGTCGTGATCCCACATGGCGGCCGGCCTGACCAGCGCGAGCACGCCGAGCGCCACGCTCACCCCGATCGCGCCCACGCGCACCCACCGCCGCACGTCGGCGCGGCCGACCAGACCGGCCAGGCCCACGGCCGCCAGCGGCACCAGCCCCAGCTCGGCCAGGTAGGCGAGCCGCTCGGGGAACACCGGGTGATCGTGGCCGGTCACGACCGCCGGCAGGACCGCGACCAGCAGCAGCGTGGCCGCGAGCGCGACCGGCCCGCGAGCCGCGCGGCTGCGTCGGGCCAGCACCACCGCGGCCAGGGCCCAGCCGAGGACGGCCGGGGCCCAGCTGAGCAGGGCGTGGCAGCGATCGAGGACGAGGCCCACGCGCGAGGAGCCGCCGCCGAGGTCGCGGGCGATGGCGTTGGCCGCGCGCCAGAAGACCAGCGCGTCGCCGTGCGCCGCGCGCTGGGCCGCCAGCCAGGCGCCCGGGCCCACCAGCGGCAGCAGGGTCAGCGCCACCACGCCGACGAGCCGCGCCCGCGTGGCCCCCGCGCGCCGCGCGAGCAGGACCGCCGCGAAGGGGTAGAGCAGGGCCAGGATCCAGGCCTCGTAGCGGAGCCCGGTCGCCGCGAGCAGGAAGGCGCCGCCGGCCCCGAGCGGCGCCAGGCGGTGGCGGCGCACGCCGCGCGCCAGACCGGCGCACGCGCACACCACGCACGCCCCGCAGAGCAGGTCCGCCAGCGCGGACTGGGCCAGGCGGATGGTCATGGGCGAGGCGGCGACGAGCAACACGGCCGCCCAGCCGGACGCGCGCCGCTGCGGCGGCGGGGCCACCTCGGTGCCTAGCACAGCGGTGCCGGCGACGAGGAGCGCGGTCGCCAGCGTGTTGACCACGGGGCCGGCCCACGCGGCCGACACGCCGAGGAGCTGCACCGCGCCCAGCAGGAGGTGCCCGCCCGGGAGCCACAAGCGTCCGACCAGGCCCTCGGCGTCGCGGAACCTGACGAGGTAGGCGAGGTAGGCGCGGTAGGGGTCGTCCTCGCTGGCGAAGAAGCTCCCCTGATACGCGAGCACGGCGCGCACGGCCAGGTGCAGGGCCAGCGCGACGAGCGCCGCGGTGACCAGCGGCCGGAGCGGCGTCGCCGCCTCCGCCCCGGGCGCGGTCTCCGGGGCCGGGGCCGCCCGCTCGTGGTTGCGGCTCAAGGCACCCTCCTGGCGCGGTGCGACGCGGCCGCTACGGCCCCGGCTGGACCTCCATCTCGTCGCGGTCCGGGTGGAAGAGGAGCTTCCATTGGCGCCCACCGGCGTCCTTGAACGTGGCGCTGCGGGTCATGCTGCTCTTGGCCTCGGTGATCAGGAACTTGAGGAAGTCCTTCCGCTGCTCGCGGATCTGCTTGAGCGCCTCGAGGCCGGCCGGGTCGCCTGACAGGGTCATCGGTACCCCCTTCACGGTCAGCGGGGCCCGCGCGGCCCCGCGTCCAGCATGCGCCCGCGCGGCCTAGAAGATCAACCGCGTCCGTAGGTCGTCGTGCGGCGCCGGGATGATCTCGGAGAGCACCAGCAGGGCGGGGGCGATGGCGGCGACGCCGGCGGCCATGGCGGCCTCCACGTCCGGCAGCTCGCCGGTGAGCGTCAGGTAGCCCTTGCCGCCGATGCCCTGGCCGAGGCGCATCTCGAGCAGGTCGATGTGCGCAGCCTTGGCCGCGGCGTCGCTGGCGAGCACCGTCGCGACCACCGTGGCGGTCTCGATGATGCCGACGGCGCCGATCACCGCGGGCCGAGAGTGCCCGGCGAGGAGCGGCGCCAGCTGCTCGTGCGCCTGGGGCAGGAAGAGCCGGTCGACGATCAGGTGCAGCGCGGCGTCCTCGCCCGCGCGCATGGCCTCCTCGACGGCGGCGACCTGTCCCGCGATCACGACCACGAACTTGCCCGGGGAGACCGGGTGGTTCTGCAGGATGGTGACCGGCGCCTTCTTGACCATGGCGTCGGCGCAGACGACGCCGCGCGCGATGCTCTGGGTCTCGACGATGCCGAGGGCCGGGCCGGGCAGGACGGCGGACTCCCCCGTTCCCGACGGCGGCGCCGCCGGGGCCCGGCCCGCGCTGCCGGAGGGGACGCCTGTGGCGGGAGGAGCGGCCATGGGCGGGCGGCTAGACCTCGAGGCGGAAGAGGCGCAGCGCCTTGCCGGCGAACTCCACGCCCTCGACCTCGATGCCGGGTGGGGGGTCGTGGGCGCCCTCGTAGACGCCAGCGGTCACGAGGTGCGTCGTCCCGCGCGAGACGGCCAGGGTGCAGAGGCGGAACGCGAAGTTCACGGGTCGCCCGAGGACGTCGTAGCTGCGCAGCTTGGGGATGCCCACGTCGCCCGCGAGCACGGGCCCGGCGGACGCGCCGACGGTGTAGTCGAGCAGCGGGCGGCCCGCGTCGGCGCTCTCCGTGAGCCACGAGTCGCGCGACTGGAGCGAGCGCAGCACCGCGCGCAGCGCCGCGGTGCGGTGGTCCTTCTTCCCCAGGAACACCGACAGCACCGCGTCCCCCACGAACTTCACGACGCGGCCCCCCTCGGCCGTCACGTGATCGGCGACGTGCTCGTAGAAGCGTCCCAGCTCGGCGCCCATCTCCACCGGCCCGAGCTGCGCCGCCAGCACGCCGAACCCCTTCACGTCGTGCGTGACGACGGTGGCCTCGATCTCCTGCAGGAACATCGTGTCCATCGCCCTCTCCCCGGAGGCGCGCCAGCGGCGGCGCGCCGCCCACGGACCGCCCTCACACGAACCGGAAGTGATCCTTCATGGTGCAGCGCCGCTCGCGCGAGAAGTGCCGCGCGGTCGTGAGCCCCTCGCCGGTGGGCGAGGCGATGGTGAACGAGGTGTACCCCTCGCCCTCGTAGGCGAGGCCGGCCACGTTCCAGTGGTTCTTCACGAAGATCGACGCGTTGCACACCCGCGCCATGGCCGACAGGTGGTCGATGTTGGTCGAGTACATCGACGCGGTGTGCGCGTAGCCGTGCTCCACCTGGAGGGCCTGGGCGATCGCCTCGGCGGTGTCCTTCACGCGGCACACCGGGATCACCGGCATGAGCTGCTCGACCTGCATGAAGGGGTGCTCAAAGGGCACCTCGCACATCGCCAGGCGGCAGTCGTCGCCGACGCTCACGCCGAGGGCGCCGAGGATGACGCCGGCGTTCTTGCCGACCCAGTCCTTGTTGGCGTCCTCCCCCCGGATCACGATCTTCTCCAGCTCGCGCACCTGCCGCTCGTTCATCCAGTAGACGGGCTGGCGCTTCAGCTCGCCTATCAGCTTGTCGGCGACCGCGTCGACGACGAGAACCTCCTTCTCGTCGACGCAGATGATGTTGTTGTCGAGCGAGGCGCCGCGCACGATGTTGCGCGCGGCGTTGGCCAGGTGGGCGGTCTCGTCGACCACCACCGGGGGGTTGCCGGGACCGGCGGCGATGACCGTCTTGCCGCAGTTCATCGCCGCCGTGACCACGGCCGGGCCGCCGGTGACCACGATAAGGCGCGTGCCCGGGTGCTTCATGACCCGCCCCGCGCTCTCGACGGTCGGCTCCGCGATGCAGGTGACGAGGTTGGGGGGCGCGCCCGCCGCGGTGATCGCCTCGTTGATGAGGTGCACCAGCCACACCGAGGTGCGCGCCGCCGACGGGTGCACGTTGAAGACCACCCCGTTGCCGGCCGAGAGCATGCCGATGACGTTGCAGATGATGGTCTCGGTGGCGTTGGTGCAGGGGGTGATCGCGCCGATGACGCCGTACGGGGCGCGCTCGGTCATCATCAGGCCGTTGTCGCCGGTGAAGCAGTCGACCCGCAGCCACCCGGGGCCGGGGGTCTTCTCGATGGCGAGGGTGTTCTTGCCGAGCTTGTCCGCCACGCGGCCGAGGCCGGTCTCGGCCACGGCGTGCTCGGCGAGCCCCTGCAGGTTGGCGCGGGCCGCCTGGCGCACCGCCTCGGCGACCTGGTAGCGCGTCTCCAGGTGCATCTTCTCCCACTGCTCGAAGGCCTTGCGGGTGGCCGCGATGGCCGAGTCGGGATCGGGGAACGCGCCTAGCCGCCCCGCCGGGATGTTGAGGCTCGGCTGCGGCTGCGGCGGCTGCGGCGGGGGCCCGTCCTTGGCCTCGGCGACCGCCTGGGCGGGCGTCTTCGGCGCCGCGCCGCCGAGCCGCGCCACCACCCGCTCGACGATCTCCTGGATGCGGGCTTCGTCGAGTTGCACGCTCATCTCACGCTACCCTTGCCCCAAGGCCGGGTTCTTGGCGTAGCGGCGCGTGCCCTCGACCTCGATGAGGTCGACGATGGCCATGATGGTCGCGTCGACCGGGCGGTCCTTGGTGAGGTGGGTCTGGCGCGCCGAGCTGCCGGAGGCGTAGAGCACCACCTCGCCGAGGCCCGCGCCCACGGCGTCCGCGGCCACGACCGCGGCGCCGGTGGGGTTGCCCTCGAAGTCGCAGCCCTTGACGACCAGGAACTTGAGCCCCTCGAGCTCCTCGTCCTTGCGCGTCGCCACCAGGGTGCCGACGACCTTGCCGAGCTGCACGGCTTACTTGCCCTGCTTGGCTTCTTCCTGACGGCCGAGCGGCAGCACCAGGTCGATGTTGACGTGCGGCCGCGGGATCACGTGGACCGAGACCAGCTCGCCCACGCGCTCCGCCGCGCGCTGCCCGGCCTCTGTCGCCGCCTTCACCGCCGCGACGTCGCCGCGGACGATGGCGGTGACGAAGCCGCCGCCGATCTTCTCGTAGCCCACCAGCTCGACCTTGGCAGCCTTCACCATCGCGTCGCTGGCCTCGACCATGCCCACGAAGCCCTTGGTCTCGATCATGCCCAGAGCGTCAGCCATTACCAGCTACCTCCGACTCGCGGGGTCCGCCGCGGCGGGCCCGGGTTGTGAGCGTCCTGCTGCTGCCGCCGCTACTTGTCCACGAAGCCGGCACCCTGCCGGCCCGCGATCCCTTCGATGGTCGCCACCGCGGCCGCGGCGGCCGCGTCGATCTCCGCCTCGGGCCCGCTCATCCACAGGCGCCCGAATGCCCCGAACGGCTGGAGCTGAACCAGGAAGACCCGCGCCGCCTTCTCGGCCTCGTTGGCCGCGAAGCCCACGTAGCCCGCGGGCTCGGTCTCGAAGATGAAGAGCGACTGCCCGGGGAGGATCATCATCCCCTGGGAGTTGCGGTTGATGATCTGCGACTGGTACGGCTCGATGGCGCGGATGATCTGGTTGGTGACGATCTTGGGCTTGAGGCGCTCCTCCTCCTTCACCCCCAGGTGGTCGAGGATGGCGCGCCCCGCCGAGGCGACCTCCCCCTTGTCGAACTCGTGGACCTCGAGCAGGCCGTAGGCGCGCTCGACCACCTGCACCGCCGGGACCACCTTGGTCGCCTTGAGGGCGACGTCGGTGATGCGGTTGATCGCGATGCCCGGCGCGATCTCGACGAAGATCGAGGCCTGCCCCGGCACCGGGAGGAAGCCGCGGGCGGTCTTGCCGATGAAGCTCGCCAGCTGGGGTTGGAGGCTGTCCAGGAACGTGAAGCAACGGAGCGTGATCGCCATGCGAGCGTCCTCGGAGGAAGACCCTTCGGGCCCCGGCGCAGTCACCGCCCGAGGCGCCGCGACCATAGCACGGGGCTTCTCGCCCTGACAAGAGATGGCTCGGCCGAGGGTGTGATCGTTGGGCCTTGGTGAACTGGCGTTCACACGGCGAGGGCAGCCGTCAGGCGAGGCGTAGATGTCCGACGGCGAGGCGTGAGGTCGGCGCCACGCTCAACATGATAGCGGCATCCCGACGGTTGGCAAGTTT
>JACRCY010000011.1 GCA_016218785.1 Deltaproteobacteria bacterium | reverse complement strand
GGCTCCACGCGTCCGCGCACGCCGGTCCTGGGCACGGCCCCGGTCACCGCCGCAGCCGCCCGGCCCGCCGCCGTCACCGGGGGCATGACCCGTGACCAGATCGAGATCCTGTACCGCCGGCTCATCCAGGCCAAGAAGCTCTGCGGCGAGCCCACTGGCGGCCTCTCGGTCGACTCCCTCGCGTCCACCATCGACAAGACCGCGCCCAAGGTCATGAAGGAGAAGGGCTGCCGCGAGGTCGAGTTCACGGTGATCATCAAGAACGACAAGGCGATCCTCAAGGCGATCCCGAAGAAGTGAAGCCCTGGAACGTGGGCCCCGCGGCTGGCGTCGGGCCGAGCGGCGGGCGAGGCGAGGCGACGGCCGGGCGTTCTCCACACCCCGCGGGAGTGCTATCCTGCCCCCGCTGGCGGAGGGAGCGCTCATGATGCGACGTACGATTCCCCTGGCCACCGTAGTCGGGCTGGGCAGGGCAGTGGCGACAGGGGTGGCGGCGGGGTGCGCCAACGGCTCGAGCGCCACGTGCCAGGACGCGTGCAACGCGGCCCACATCGCGCAGTGCAGCGGGACCAAGGTGCAGGCCTGCTCGCTGATGCAGAGCGGCTGCCTGCAGTGGGTCGACATGGCCGACTGCAGCCTGACCGGGCAGACCTGCGACCCGGCCACGGCCGCCTGTGCCGGCGACTGCGTCGACCTGTGCTCGACGGCCGGCCAGTCCCAGTGCGCGGGCACCACGATCCAGACCTGCACCGCGGGCGCCGCCGGCTGCCTCGGGTGGGTCGCGGGGCACGACTGCGCCGGCGACGGCAAGGTGTGCGACGACACGGCGGGGACCGCCGTGTGCACCGGCGGCGGCACCTGCACGGCGCCCCCGGCCACGCCCAGCGGCCCCGCGCCAGCCGACGGCGCCACCGGCGTGGATCCGACCACGACCACCGCGGTCGACTGGGCCGACGCGAGCGGCGCGACCCGCTACGCCGCCTACCTCTCCACCACCTGCCCGCCGCCGGCCTACCCGGACGCCGCCTTCACCACCGTCGCCACCTCGCGCCTGACCGGCCTCACCCTCGCCGCCGGGAGCAACTACTGCTGGCAGGTGGTCGCGATCGACAACGCCGGCTGCTACACCGCCGGTCCCGTGTGGGACTTCCAGACCGCGACGACCTGCACCGACCCGGTCGCCGGGGCGCCCACGGTGACCTCCACCGACGCGAGCTACCCGATCGGCACCACCAGCGGGTCGTACTCGCTCACCTTCAGCGAGTCGGTGCACGACGTGGCGACGAACCTCACCTGGACGCCGCTCACCGGCACCGGGACCATGACGGTCACCGCCGTCGACGCCACCACCTACACCATCGGCTTCACGGGCGTGGCCAACGGCGACCGCTACCGGCTCACCGTCGGCACCGGCGTCACGGACGACTGCGGCCACCAACTCGCCGCCGCCGTCAACCGCAGCATCACGATCGCCGCGCCCGCCCCGCCGGGGAGCACCTGCGCCGACGCGGTGGACCTCACCAGCACCACGTTCCCCTACCAGCTCACCGGCACCTTCGACGACGACCCGGCCATGGGCGGCTCGTGCGACAGCAGCCCCACCAACGCGGTCTGGTTCAAGTACACGCCGAGCGCCTCCGGCACCTACACCATCACCATCGAGAACAACACCACGACGGGCGCCTACTCGCGCCTTGCCATGTTCGCGGGCACCTCGTGCAGCCCGCTCGGCACCGAGCTCGGCTGCCTCACCGAGACCGGCACCGACATGGTGGCCGAGGCCAGCCTGACGGGCGGCACGACCTACCTGATCCTCTTCCACACCGACGGCAACGCCTACACCATGGTCGACCCGTCGATCAGCATCGGCAAGCAGACCACGGGGCCGGGCGAGTTCTGCGGCACGGCCGCCGACGTCAGCGGCGCCACCTTCCCCTACCAGCTCACCGGCACCTTCAGTCAGGACCCGGCCGCGGGCGGGAGCTGCGACACGACGCCCACCAACGCCGTCTGGTTCACCTACACCCCCACCGTGACCGGCTACTACACCGTGAGCGCGACCAACCACACCAGCACGGCCGCGTTCTCGAGGCTGGCGGTGTTCGCGGGGCCGTCGTGCAGCCCGCTCGGGACGCAGCGCGCCTGCGTCACGGTCGACGGCAAGACCGCCTCGACGCTGGTGTCGCTCACCCCGGGGACGCCCTACCTCATCCTGTTCCACACCGACGGCGACTCGTACACCATGGTGAACCCGTCCATCACCATCACCCGGGAGACCACCGGCGCCGGCGAGTTCTGTACCACCGCCGCCGACGTCTCGAGCGTCACCTTCCCCTACCAGCTCACCGGCACCTTCAACGACGATCCGGCCGCCGGCGGGAGCTGCGACACGACGCCCACCAACGCCGTCTGGTTCGCGTTCACGCCGGCGACGACCAGGTCCTACACCATCCAGGCGCAGAACCAGACGGCGACCAACGCCTACTCGCGGCTGGCGGTCTTCCGGACGGCCTCGTGCAGCCCCTACGGCACCCAGCTCGCCTGCGTCACGGCCAGCAGCAAGACGGCCTCGACCACCCAGACGCTCGACCAGGGTGTGCCCTACCTCATCCTGTTCCACACCGACGGCGCCAGCTACACGATGGTGGACCCCATCCTCACCATCAACTGAGGCGCGCGCGGCCCTACCCGCCGGCGGCTGACGCCCGCCCCCCGCAGCGACGCGGCCGGGTCAGAACGAGATCGTGATGTCGCTGACGCCGGCCTCGAGGGAGATGAGGTTGGTGTCGCCGCCGTAGCGCGCGTCGATGACCGAGATCCGGTAGGTGTGGCCCGCGGTGAACCCGGCCCCGGACGCGGGGATGGTGAAGGGGCTCGTGATGGCCTCGGCCTTGTAGACCCTGGTGGTCCCCTCGTAGACCTCGACCAGGCTGTCACTGGTCGTCGCGGCCCGCTCCCAGGTGACCTGCACGTCCTGCACCGCGCCGAAGTGGTGCTGGTCCGCCGGCGACGAGATGGTCGGCCGCGCCAGCAGCGGCTGGTGCGCAACCTCGACCGCGAGCGGCGTCTGATACGCGAGGGGGTGGCTCACCGTGAAGGTGTAGGTCCCATCGACGGCCGCGGCGGAGAGCGCGGTCGCCGGCACGTAGGCGACGTCGGTGCTGCTGAAGGCGAGCGGGAACTGGCTCGTCCCGTCGCTGGCCACGACCGTGGCGTCGGTCATGGCGTTGGCGTTGCGCGGGTCGAGGACCGAGGCCCACAGGAGCGTGAGCCGGGTGTGGTCACCCCCAGTCCCCGCGAAGCGGGTGGAGCCCACCATGGCGCGCACCGTGAGCACGTCGATCGCGACGCCCGCGGCGGGCGCCGGCTGCGGCCCGACGATCACGAACGGGTCGGCGAGCGCGCTGCCCGGGGTGTCGTACTCGCCGCTGCGGTTCACGTCCACGGCGCCGAGCAGGTAGTAGCTACCGGCGGCGACCTCGGGGAAAGACCAGGCGCCGCTCGCGGCGACCTGCATGTAGGCGACCGGGGGCGTGCCCACGCCCGGCGCCTGGTCGTAGACGAAGACCCACCCCTTCACCCCGTCGGGAATGGCGTCGTGGTTGAGGGTCAACGTCCCCGAGAGGCCGACCGCCGCGGCGTCGCGCTGCGCGGCATCGAGCTGGCCGGCGTCCCAGCCGTCGATGATCGCATCGTTCCCGCCGCAGCCCACGAGCGCCGCCACGACGAGCGCGGCGAAGATCGCCTTGAGGTCGCGCATCCTGCACCTCCCGTCCAGCCCTACTCTCGCACGGTCGGCGCGGCCGCGAAAGTGGGGGGTCAGACCGCGTCGGGGACCGGTACGTCCTCGCGCCACAGCCGCTCCTCGATGCCGGCGAGCAGCGGGCGCGTGGACGGGGCCTCGCGGGCGCAGATGCAGAGGGCATCGTGGCGCCGGCCGCGCGCCGCGACCTCCGCGGGGTCGAGCCGGTCGGCCTTGTTGAAGCAGAGGAGCCGCGGGATCTGCGCCAGCCCGAGGTCCGTCAGGATCTTCTCGACCGCCGCGATGTGCGCCTCGTAGTCGGGATCGGCCACGTCGCACAGGTGGATGAGGAGGTCCGCGTCCTCCAGCTCCTCGAGCGTGGCGCGGAAGGCCTTGACCAGCTCCTCGGGGAGGTCGCGGATGAAGCCGACGGTGTCGGTGAGGATCACCTCGCGCTCGCGCGGGAACCTGAGGCGCCGGGAGGTCGGGTCGAGGGTCGCGAAGAGCTTGTCCTCGACCAGCACGTCCCCCTCGGTCAGGGTGTTGAGCAGCGTCGACTTGCCGGCGTTGGTGTAGCCGACGATGGAGATGATCGGCAGGCGGCGGCGGCCGCGCAGCGCGCGGCGCAGCGCGCGGCGGCGCCCCAGCTCCTTGATCTGCTTCTCGAGGCGCTGGATCCGCTCGCGGGCCCGGCGGCGGTTGATCTCGAGCTTGGTCTCGCCCGGGCCCCGGCCGCCGATGCCGCCGGTGAGGCGCGACATCATGGTGTTCTTCTCGACCAGGCGCGGCAGCGTGTAGCGCAGCTGGGCCAGCTCGACCTGGATCTTGCCGTCCTGGCTGCGGGCGCGCCGGGCGAAGATGTCGAGGATGAGCATGGTGCGGTCGATGACCTTCAGCTCGGTTTCGTCGCTGATGGCCCGGGCCTGCGACGGCGACAGGTCGGGGTCGAAGATCAGCATCTCGGCGCCCAGCTGCATGGCGCGCAGGACCACCTCCTCGAGCTTGCCGCGGCCGAGGAGGAAGCGGGGATCGGGATCCTGCCGGCGCTGGGTGATGACGCCCACCACCTGCAGGCCGGCGGTGCGACACAGCTCCCGCAGCTCGGCGACGCGCGCCTCGGACTCCGGCGCGGCGCGGCCGACCGCCACGTGCACCAGCAGCGCGGCCGGGCGCCCGTCGCGGGCCACCGCCTGGTCGGTCGTGCGCGCGAACTCCTCCTCGAGCGAGCGGATGAGGGCGTCGAGGTCGAGGGCGTCGTACGCCAGCGGCTGCGGCGGGAGGAGCTGCCACAGGCGGCCGTCGGGGTTGTCGGGGAGCAGGTGGGCCGCGTGCACCAGGGCGGCGCGGCCGTCGGCGGTCGCGTCGATGGCCGCTACCAGGTCGAGGCGCAGGGCGGCGAGGTCGGTGAGGTCGTCGCGGGTGAGCGGCTCCCCGCGCAGGTGCGTGTGCACGAGCCGCAGGCCGCGGAAGCGCCCGCGGCCCGCGCGCAGGCGGCCGAGGTCGGGCAGCTCGAGGTGGTGGTCGTCGCCGACCACCACGACGTCGATGCCGCCGCGGCGGTCCACGAGCACCCCCACCTGCCGCTCCAGCTCGCGCGACACCTCGCACAGGAAGGTGCCCAGCTCCGCGGACACGATCTGATGCGGCGGGACGCGGCGGCGGTAGATGCGCTCGAGCTGGCGCCGCTGGCTCGGCTTGAGCCCCGTGAGGTTGCCGTAGGCGCTGCGCAGGGTCCGCTCCCTCCTCCGGGGCGAATGGTAAGCATCCGCGCTCGCGGCGCAAGGCCCGGAAGGGGGGCGCATGAATAGTTGGGGGTCGCCCGTCACGCGGCCTCCCGTGCCTCCGCCACGTTAGGCGGCCGCGCCGCCTGGGGTGCCGCGAAGATGTCATCCCAGCGGTCATTGGCCCAGGCGCAGCGCAGGCGCAGCATCGC